>CAMLGR010000005.1 GCA_946479615.1 uncultured Bacteroidota bacterium
CCCAAGAACAATATGAAAATCAGCCTGGTGACATCCGGGCGGGGCTTTGAAATGAATGAAGAAATGATCCATTTCCTGGAAGAAAAACCGGAACTGGAAGTACAGGTGTTAACAAACTGATAAAGGGTGACGTTTTAACAGGCAGGTGAATAATAGCTCTTTCTTTAATGCTTTCAGTAACAAGTTAATCAACAGGTGTGTAAAAGGCTGACAGAAAGAATGGCAAGTTTTACACAACTTTATGTCAACATTGCCTGTTAATTATAACGGACTTAAATTTGCACTCCTTAGGCATAAACTAAAATTAAAATTCATAAAATGGCAAAAGAATTCAATGATGGAAACTTCCAGGCTGATGTGCTGGCTTCTGATAAACTGACGGTGGTGGATTTCTGGGCAGAATGGTGTGGACCCTGCCGCGCTATCGGGCCGGTTATCGAAGAACTTTCTAAAGAGTATGATGGGAAAGTAAATGTGGGAAAAGTAAACGTGGATAATAACCCGCAGGTATCTATGAACTATGGTATCACTTCTATTCCTGCGATCCTGTTCATTAAAAATGGCCAGGTGGTTGACAAACTGGTAGGTGCACAACCAAAAGGAAATTTTGTAAAAAAAATCGAAGCGCACATATAAGTTTCCATTGAAAAAAATTAGCCCCGGAGATAAATTCTCCGGGGCTTTTTTATGGCTGTTATACTAGTAGTGATTTGATTCGCCCATGGTTGAAACCATGGGCGAATCAGCATTATAGTAATGGGAAATAAATCTGGTGCATTGCCTATGGTTTTAACCATGGGTAAAAGAAAGCATCATTATAATCAGAATTCATTAATGATTCACTTCTGTCCTGATCATCGGATCATGCTTATACCGGAATACTAACGGGAAAACAATCGCCAGCACCAATGCATAGCCGGCAAAGATCATCCATACCGTTTTCCAATCAGTAACTTCCGCAACAGTATAATGTTCCACTATCCATCCACTACCATAGCTACCGATAATAGCACCAATACCGTTTGTCATCAGCATAAATAATCCCTGCGCACTGGCCCTGATATGTCTTGGAGCCTCTTTTTCTACAAACAAGGAGCCGGAGATATTAAAGAAATCAAAGGCCATTCCATAAATAATCATAGATAACACGAGCAGGGGCAATCCTGTTCCCGGATCACCGATGCCAAATAATCCAAAACGGAATACCCAGGCAATGATACTCATGAGCATTACTTTCTTGATACCAAACCTTCCCAGGAAAAAAGGAATGGTAAGAATAAATAAAGTCTCTGAAATCTGGGAAATGGAAATAAGAATATTGGGATGCTTTACCCCAAACGTATCCTTATAAATATCTGTGAATTTAAAATGATCCAGGAAAGGAACTCCCCATTGGTTAGTGATCTGCAAAGCCCCACCGAGGAACATAGCGAATAAAAAGAAGACCAGCATTTTTCTTTGTTTAAAAAGAATAAATGCATCGAGCCCGAGTGTTGATGATAATGATTTTTTCTCACCACCCGCAGCAGCTGGCGGACAAGCCGGCATCGTCAGCGAATATAAACCCATTGCCAGTGAAGCCCCGGCAGCAAATACGAGTTGAGTAGAACTTAATGTCCAGTGCATCAGATCCACGAACCACATGGCACAAATAAACCCGATCGTTCCCCATACGCGTATCGGCGGAAAGATTTTTTGTGTATCATACCCTTTGGTATGTAAAACGATATAAGAAACAGTATTATTCAGGGCGATAGTAGGCATATAGGCCATACAGACCAGCAACATTAC
The DNA here is from genome assembly GCA_946479615.1 of uncultured Bacteroidota bacterium. Next base: position 1,792 of record CAMLGR010000005.1, read on the forward strand.
CCACACCATTTTATCAGGATCAGTTACTGTAGAGGCCCAGTACAGTGCAAAAGCCCCGAGAATATGACTTAATCCAAGTACCCGTTCTGCATTTAACCAGCGATCGGCAACGATCCCTAATAGTGTAGGCATAAACAAGGAAGCAAACCCCATGGTAGCAAACACAGCTCCTATCTTATCGCCGGGAAAATGCAGGGTACCGTACATATATCCACCCAGGGATGTCAGGTATGAACCCCACACAAAAAATTGCAGGAAATTCAATACCGTCAGGCGAAACTTGATATTCATGATGCAGTTGTTTTATAATAATAAGCCCCGAACCCGGGCAGACAGATAAGGGAAGATAAGAAATGTAACATGTAAAACCACAAAATCCAAAATGTAAAAGTTATCGTCAATAAAGCTGTTTTCCCTTTACATTTTAGATTTTACATTCTGCATTTTACATTTCTTACTACCTTTGCCGGTGGATCACATTATCTATTTATCTATGCCCGAAGTTTTAGCATCCTCTTTAATAACCAGCGCACATACCGATAAAGCCCTTTCCGCTATCGCTGATAAAGCAAGAAACAATCAACGCATAACCGACGAAGACGCCCTGGTGCTTTTTGAAAAAGGTTCCCTATCCTTATTGGGTTCACTGGCCAACTCTGTCCGTGAACGATTGCACGGGGATATCACCTATTTCAACCGCAACTTTCATATCGAACCCACCAATGTCTGTGTTTTTTCCTGTCATTTCTGTTCCTATAGCCGCCTGTATGCGCACCGGGATGAAGGCTGGGAACTGACGATGCAGCAAATGCTGGATATCGTTAAAAGCTATGATGGCAAACCCGTCACAGAAGTGCATATTGTAGGGGGTGTGCATCCCAAAATGAACCTTGAATTTTTCGCGGAATTATTACGCAATATAAAAACACACAGACCGGAACTTCATATCAAAGGATTCACAGCCGTAGAACTCGATTATATGTTCCGCAAGGCAAAAATGAGCATTGACCAGGGTATGCAATACCTGCATGAAGCGGGGCTTGATTCATTACCCGGTGGTGGCGCCGAGATATTCGCTCCCGAGATCCGCGAACAGATCAGTGCCGATAAAGTAGATGCGGAAGGATGGCTACAGATCCATGAAGCGGCCCATAAACTGGGCATGCATAGCAATGCCACCATGCTATATGGTCACCTGGAGAAATATGAACACCGGGTTGATCACATGAGAAGACTGAGAGAACTACAGGATAAAACAAAAGGTTTCAACACGTTTATCCCGCTGAAGTTCCGCAATAAGCAAAATGACATGAGCCATGTGCCTGAATCCACGCTGATAGAAGACATGAAAATGTATGCCGTGGCCAGGATATATATGGATAATTTCCCTCACCTGAAAGCCTACTGGCCCATGCTGGGAAGACAAAATGCACAGCTTAGCCTCTCCTTCGGTGTGAACGATATCGACGGCACTATTGACGATACTACTAAAATATACTCTATGGCCGGCTCGGAAGAGCAAACCCCTTCCATGAATACAGCCCAGCTTGTCACCCTGATCAAACAGGCCCGCCGGAAACCGGTCGAAAGAGGAACCCTTTATAATGTCATCCGGGATTATACGGATACAGACCCGCAGTCGCTTAATTAGTAAGAGTTTCTATTTAGGTGGTAGCTGGCAGATAGTGGGACGGTTAAATTCATAATTCATAATTATGAATTATGAATTTAACCCAAAACTTAGCCCCCTCCCTCTCATAAATATATTTTCCCTCCTCTTTATTTATTTGTAAATTCAATTCCAAACGATTGACATATGAATAAAGTCTCTGCCATTCTTGCCAGGAAAGGTGTAAACATTGTTGTCGTATCACCTGATATCTCGGTGCTGGATGCACTGAAGATCATGGCTGAAAAAAATATTGGCTCTGTTGTCGTAATGGACCAGGGCAAATACCTTGGTATCGTCACCGAGAGAGATTACTCCCGCAAAGTAGCCCTGAAAGGGAAACATTCCATTGCCACTTCTGTCGCAGAGATCATGTCGGCCGATTGCCCGCCGATCAGTCCCGATGACCGCGTAGAACATTGCATGGCGCTGATGTCGGAAAAGAATATCCGCTATTTACCTGTATTTGAAAATGACCAGCTTGCAGGTATCATATCCATGAGTGATGTAGTAAAAGAAACAATCCTCGCGCAGAAAGAAACGATCAGTCACCTGGAGAGTTATATACACGGATAAGGCCTTTTCCCTAAGGTTTGAGAAATTATTGAATTATGAGTTATAAATTATGATTGTTTACAAGAAGATATTTCTGATGACATGACCTCATTCATCATTCATAATTATTAATTCATAATTATCTCGGGTCAGCATTCCGGCAAACTCAGCGGCACATGAATTGCCAACCCGCCGTCTGCTGTTTCCTTATACTTATGGCTCATGTCCTGTGCAGTGTCCCACATGGTTTTAATGACTGCATCCAGTGATACTTTTGCAAAATCAGGTGTGCTTTGCATGGCCAGTTGAGAGGCAGTGATAGCTTTGATAGCACCCATTGTATTTCTTTCGATACAGGGCACCTGCACCAATCCCGCAATCGGGTCGCAGGTCAATCCCAAATGATGTTCCATCGCAATTTCAGCTGCCATTAATGTCTGGCGCTGGTTACCACCTATCGCTTCTGTTAATGCACCCGCAGCCATTGCAGATGAAACACCGATCTCTGCCTGGCAGCCACCCATCGCAGCCGATATGGTAGCGCCTTTTTTGAATATGCTTCCCAGTTCAGATGCGGTAAGCAGGAAATGAATGATCTTTTCTTCATCCATCTCCAGAAAGACTGTATGATATAATAATACCGATGGGATCACCCCGGCCGCCCCATTGGTTGGCGCTGTAACGACCCTGCCGAACGAAGCATTCTCTTCATTAACGGCCAAAGCAAAACAACTTACCCAATCGAGTATGTATTTAAAATCGGTACCGCCTGCACGGATAGCAACAAACCATGAATCGATATCATGATAGGCACGTCCTGTCAGTAATTTTTTATTCAACCCTGCCGCCCTGCGCGTTACATTCAATCCGCCGGGCAATAAGCCTTCCGTATGACAACCCCGCCAGGCGCATTCTTTCATCACTCTCCATATATTCAATACACCGGCTCTTGTTTCCGCTTCGCTGCGCCAGGCATTTTCATTTTCCAAAACCACTTCATGTATTGAAAGACCAGTCTTGCGGCACCAATGCAGGAGATCCTCAGCCGTATTGACCGGGAAAGGCAATTGTACCTTCTTTTTTTCAATAGCTGTTTCTCCTTCTTTTTTGACAAACCCGCCACCGATAGAATACCAGGTCTCCGCCAGTGTATCTTCATTCTTTAATGTAACGAGAAAGGTCAGTGCATTGGGATGATAAGGAAGTGTTTCGGACATCAGGAATTCAATGTCTTCCCGCGCATCGAATTCTACTTCATGCAAACCGGCGAGCACCAGTTCATGCATATGGCTGATATCGGCGATCTTGGCATCGATATTATTTACATCGAATGTAACGGGATCATCGCCGCTAAGACCTAATTGTACAGCGATATCGGTACCATGTCCTTTTCCTGTTTTCGCCAGTGAGCCATAGAGCAACACTTTTATTTCCTTTACCTCGTATAATATTTTCCTGGTGACCAGTGTTTGTAAAAAATGTTGTGCAGCGCGCCAGGGACCCAGTGTATGTGAACTGGAAGGCCCGATGCCTATTTTAAACATATCGAAGACGGAAATAGGTTCGTATGACAAGGTTACCTGATTTGAGCAACGAAAGTAATTAAAAACCCCGGGCTCTTGCCCGGGGCCATAGCAGATAGTATTGGCTTCTATTGTACGTCCACCAACTGGACATCAAAATAAAGTATGCTGTTTCCCGGCAATCCTTTGTAAGGTTCACAACCATATCCCAGCGCAGAAGGAATGATCAGTTTGATACGGCCGCCTTTTTTGATAAGTGGTATTCCTACTCTCCATCCTTCAATGAACCCGGATAACATCAGACCGGTGGTATTGGGCAGGTCCTTGTGGTCAAAAACCGTCCCGTCCAGCAGTTTGCCGATATATGTGATAAAAATCTTAGAGTTCAGCGTAGGCGTTACCCCGCTTCCCGAATCAATGACCTGGTAAAAAAGACCGCTTGAATGGGCTGTTACAGGTATGCTGTTCGCTGCAGCAAAAGCAATGATCTCAGGTGCCTCGTTACCAGGCGGATTCGGATCACAACCGTTTTTAGAACACCGTCCGTTTAAAAGGATGATCAATGTACATACAAAGGGCAACAGGATAAGTCGTCTTACGGTCATCGATGATAGTTATAAATATCGGCTGCAGGTAAGACAAGGAATCATCCGGGTATGCTGCAAAAGTGGATAAGTCAGGGTTTATCTTTTTTTGCCAGTAATTCTTTGTATTGCTGTTCCTGTTGCTCCCATTTATGACGTACGGAAAATACCGTCGTAAAAACAACAATAAGAATAGCGGCAATAACGATAACGAGGATCAGTGATGAATTGGATCGCATCTCCATATCAGCCCTTTTATACCAGCCGGAGAGGGAACTGATGACAATAGCACCTACAAGCAGGAAGGATAAGGGCAGACCGATCCACAATTGCTTTATCACCTGGCGGCGGCGGAGACGGTTGGCCTCCCAGTACCTGATAAATTTCTCCTCTTCCTTTGTAAGCATTAGGTTGCAAAATTAAATCATATCAACATGATACTTGCAACAGCCATCCAAATTATTTATATTGTGGTTACAATAATTTCAGACCGTGAAATTAACATCCTTACTGGCCCAATATCTATACAAAAACCACCGGCTTGACTTACCAGGTATCGGTACTTTTCTATTGGATCCATCCACCATTTCCGCTGTAGAAAACAGCAAACAACGATCAACCCTTCTGGATGGCATTACCTTTAAAAGTGATCCAGCCATCAAAGAATCTCCCGATCTTATCGCGTTTATCTCTTCCCAGACCGGGAAAATGAAACCGCTGGCCCAGGCCGACCTGGAATCGCATATTCAGCTGATACAACAATTTCTTAACCTTGGCAAGCCGTTTACTTTTGAAGGCATCGGCACCATCATCAAAAAGAAACAGGGCGAGTATGAATTCAGCAGCCTGTCTGTTCCTACCGAAAAGATAAAAGAACTCAAAACAAAAGAACCTACCAGCGTTACACTCGAAGAATCCGCTTCCAAAGAATATGAATCATTTCTTTCTTCTCCCAAAACAACGATCGGATGGAGAAGACCTGTTATTGCCTTATTAGTGATTGCAGGTATCGGCCTGGCTGTATGGGGCGGGTATACTATTTCAAAAAATGCAGCGGCTAATGATACCACCGAAACCGGCGCCGTTACCGAACCAGCTCCCACCCAACCGGATACCACAACGATTCAACCTGCACCCGTAAAACAGAAGGATTATAAATATGTATTGCAGGTATCCCAGAAACAAACCGCGCTGAGAAGATTCAACCAATTACGTACTAATTTATGGGATGTAAAACTGGAGACGGAAGATTCCGTTAAATACAAACTTTTCCTCCTGCTCCCCGCACTCAATGCTGATACTACACATGTCCTCGATTCCCTGACAGCCATGACAGGCAAAAAAGTGTATATTGAGCATACTAATTAATGACTACAACACCTGCCGATTTCTGGATCAAACACCTGCATCTCACCCGTCATATCGAAGGCGGATGGTATGGAGAGATCTATCGTTCTGAACTCAGCTTCACGAAAGATCAGTTGCCCGTACATTTCAATGGCACCCGTAATGCCTGCACCCATATCTATTTTTTATTACAGAAAGGACAGTTTTCCGCATTTCACCGCATTCATTCCGATGAGCTCTGGCACTTTTACTATGGCGATCCGCTCACTGTTTACGAGATCAGTGAAGACGGAATTATGCAGGAACATGTATTAGGCAATGACCTCCCCGCCGGACAATCATTGTTTTGTCATATCAAAGCAGGAAACTGGTTTGCAGCCAAGGTCAATTCGCGTGGAGACTACGGTTTGGTCGGTTGCACCGTAACACCCGGATTTGATTTTCTCGATTTTGAAATGGGCAATAAAAATGTATTATTGAAAAGATTCCCGCAGTATAGCTCAATCATCACGCAGTTATCCCTTTGATTTCTATTATTTGAATGATCCCTGTTCCCATCCCTGTTTCTTTTCCTGGTACCTATTAATATCCCTTCCCTCAGGGTTTTCCTGTATATCGTTACTTCTATAAATCTTGTTAACAAGTCCATACTGGCAATAAAATTGATCCTTTATGCAGAAGATTACCGATCAAAGGCTGCTAAACAGTCAGCTGATTGATTTAAAAATTCACTTTATTTGCATTTCAAAAAATAAAAATCCGTCAGGAATTACAATATGGCATTATTAGAAGATCAATTAGTAGTAAAGAAATCCTCCCTACCCAATGCAGGCAAGGGACTGTTCACCAAAAAAGAAATCCGTAAAGGAACGCCTATCGTAGAATACAAAGGAAAGATCACTACCTGGAAAGAAGTAGATCACGACAAGGGATCAAACGGGTATATTTTTTATGTAAAACGCAGTCATGTTATCGATGCGGCGAACCATAAAAAGGCATTGGCCAGGTATGCCAATGATGCCAGGGGCCTGGAGAAAGTAAAAGGTCTGACCAATAATGCAGAGTACAAAGAAAAAGGTCTGCGTGTGTATATTACTTCAGTAAAAGATATTCCCGCCGGTGCGGAGATCTTTGTCGATTATGGTAAAGAGTACTGGGATGTGATCCGTCATAACCGGAAGATCGATAAAGCCAACAGCAAGTAAAGAAAATATATTCTTTTTATTCCAGGAAGACCAATATGTTTTGCTGAAAAATACAGGACCGAACCAGGATTAATTTTTTCATCCTGTTCCTGAAATCCTCCGTGGCTCTCTGTGGAATAAGTCCAGGAGTAAGGTTGCTGAAAAAGTCTTTTAAAGTTTTATGAATAGAATCTCTCTTACAGGGCATATACCACAGAGAGCCAGGGAGGAGACACAGAGGGCCGCAGAGAGTTAAGAATTCGTTCGTAAATTTGCAGTATGAAACGATCCGGCTCTGCAGACCTTCCTCTTCATTATGGGTATGTACCCAAATGGCTGGCTGATAGAATGGCTAAGTTGGGGTTTGCCATTACAGAAGCCATCGTCATGGATTATGGGAAGGAAGAAGTCATCCGCCGGTTATCAGATCCTTTCTGGTTTCAAAGTCTTGGTGCCGTCATGGGTATGGACTGGCACTCTTCCGGTGTTACAACTTCCGTAATGGGCGCATTAAAAAGAGCGATCAATCCGCATGCAAAAGAGCTGGGCATTTATATCTGTGGCGGTAAAGGAAAGTTTTCCAAGGAAACACCTGCCGAACTGCTAAAGATTGCAGAAAGCACAGGTATGGATGCAACTGCATTGATACGTTCCAGCAAGCTGAGTGCAAAAGTGGATAATACAGCTGTACAGGATGGATTTCAGTTATACACACATAATTTCATTCTTAGCGATGCAGGTCACTGGACAGTTGTGCAACAGGGAATGCATGCGGGAAATAAAACGGCCCGGCGTTATCACTGGCACTCCGATAACCTGACCTCGTTTGTCAATGAACCGCATACCGGCGTTTGTGGCATTAACCAGGGCGCTATTCTTAATCTCACTGCTGCGGAAGCAATAACCACACGCGAAAGCATTGTACAGGTATCTCATCAAAAGCCAGATAGCATGATCCGCGAATTTCAACGCATGGTACTTCCTTCACATCATGATGTGCGCGAAGCTGATGTTGATCTGAAGCGACTAGGGGCAGTGCTATGGGTGGCACAGGAACAGGGCACTCAGAATTTCGAGGATTTATTATTATTGAACGGAGTTGGCCCGCGTACTATACAATCGCTGGCCCTGGTCAGTGAAGTGATCCACGGCACTCCTTCCCGTTTCCATGATCCGGCGCGGTTTTCTTTTGCACATGGAGGAAAAGATGGTCATCCCTTCCCGGTACCGGTCAATGTATATGATGAAACGATTGCTACACTTCAAACAGCCGTAGAAAAAGCGAAACTGGGTCATACTGAAAAAATAGAGGCGATAAAAAAACTCCATGAGATCGCTATCCGTGCCGAAGAAGATTTCATTCCCAACAACCAGTTCAGCGAACTGATCGAACAGGAAAGAAAAGATTCCTGGAAATATGGAGGTAAAACCGTTTTTGGAAATGCAAAACGCCCGAAAGATACACCGGGTACACAGCTCAGCTTATTTTAATTGACATTTATCATGGTGAATAACCCTTTAACCACTTCAGCTGGTGAAAAAATTTATGCATCATGAATCAAAAAAATAATTTCGAAGCCATTGATTGTTTACTTTTTTCCAACAAATGTTGATAATCGAGAAAATATTTGTACGTACGGCTGTTTGCAATTTTTATAATTGATAATATCTTTTTCACTTTCCTACTCTTCGCATTTTTATCAAAACCGCTACAGGATTGCGTTTGAGCCGATGCAGGTTTAACCGGTTTTTCCATATTGATTTTTCGCAGCGATTACTATACCATAATATGACGAATATTTAAAATTTTAATTTATTATCATACTGATCTTATTAATAATCTTTTTCGTATACTTGGCGAAATTTTTGTATATAGTCCGATACCCCTTCAAACCATTAAGGCTTTCGTCATCAAATCAGTCAAGAATATGAAAAGATTTACTTTTCAGGGCATCTCTGTACTATTACTCTTACTTCTTTCTTCTCTTTCGCGGGCGCAGGTTCAGTTATCGTTTACCGGAACGCCCACTGTGACAGGTACAACCGGGGCAGTCGGTTCAACCTATACCTATTCCAATATCGGATCAACAAGCGGGATCACGATTCGTGGTGTGTTCACGCTGGATGCGATCACCGGCAGTGCTGTACTTCAAAGTATCGATGGAACAAGTGGTGGTAGTTTAAATGCATGGCAGCCTATTATCAATGGTCCTACTACTGCCAACGGAAGCTGTTGGAGTATGAAGTTTACGCTTCGGTTTTATAACAATACGACGGGTACACCTTTAACACTTTCTTCTTTTCGCGTCAGTGCGATCGATGTGGATGGAGATATGTCTACCTTACGTGAGTTTGATGAGTTCTTTGGACCCAGCACTTACACAGTCGAAAATCCTACGAACCTGACTATTACAGCATCGGGGGGTGTTTATAATTTCAGATCGCCGCAAACACAGTATTCAGGGATTTCATTAGCGCAAACCAATGTCGCTGTAACCTGCATCTACAATAACCGTAACAGCATTACCATGCGCTTGGGCTCCTGCTGCCAGGGTGGTACCTGCAATGCTACAGGAACAAACCGTCAATATTCCCTTAACTTCTTTGATGCTGTAACTTATGCTTCTGCGAATACGGTATTGCCCGTAACATTTATCAGTATTCATGGCGAACCATTACCCAATGGCAATAAAATAAGCTGGGAAGTGGGTGATGAATTAAACCTGAAAGGATACGATGTGGAACGCAGCAGTGATGGTGTTACTTTCTCTGCGATCGGCAATGTGCCGTATATCAGTGCAGGCAATACCAATAATTATAGTTTTACTGATCCTTCTGCCGGCACTTATTTCTATCGTATTAAAAGTATCGATTTAGATGGTAAATACAATTATTCGCGCATTATCAAAGTGACCGTGGATGGTACGGGCAACCAGCTTTCCCTGATCAGCAATCCTGTTCAAAGCAACCTGGAGTTTGAATTCATTTCCGGTACGACGCAACAATTAAAAATGCAGGTAGTGGATCTTTCGGGTCGTGTGATCAATATCCGTTCGATCAACGTGCAGAAAGGAACCAATATTTTCCGTTATAGCGATCTGGGCCGGATCAGCACCGGCACCTACATTCTCTCCCTGATCGATGAGAGGAATAACCGCTATCATGCTAATTTCTTTTATAAATAACCTGGGCAAGGTGTCACCTCCTGAGCCGTGGGCCATGTTTTAGCGAGGTTTTGTTCGGGTTTTGTTCAGAGATAAAGCGCTAGGAGCGTTTTATCTCTGAACAAGGTCCGAACAAATGGCGAAGAAGGCCCGAAGCGGATGCGCTTGCGGCATGGCTATTGATAAGTATACAGGATGGCTTCTCTTAAACTATACATGCTCCTGCTCGGCGCCTCCCCGAGAGGCCGGTTTACCGAACAACACGATATCTTCTTCAGCATCGCAGAAAATCCCGCCAGTCTCATCCCTTCCATTAAACAAGTATGGCCCGAAGCAACCGATCAATTACACGTTGATGCCTGGCGTGAAGTGAATACCGTTGATGGATATACAATAGATATTGTCCCCAAACAAAATCCTTCCGCATTTCCTTTTGGTCCCCGCCTGTTCTTTATCAATCTCGGTGGTTATAAAAAAAATGAGTTTGATGAATTCCATTATAAAATACTGGTGGCTGCAATGAATAAGGGCGAAGCGGTTAAGAAAGCAAAGGAAACCGCTTTTTACAAACACATGGGATTTAAAGGCGCTACTTCTCATATCGATGATAAGTACGGAGTGGATGTGGACGACCTGTACGAGATCACGGATATATTACCCCATGATCAGAAAGAAAAATATTCCATTGTACTCACCCAAGCAAGCATTGAGAGTGTTGATGAAATCCATCTCGGATATTTCACGTTAGATAAATTACCGCAGTTCGATAATTAGTGATCCTGTTTAACTTTTTCATATGCTATGCACCTGGAAGGTTGAACAAGAATCAGCAACAATAGTAGTTCCGTTTTCTACAGCGACGTATTTTCCTCAAATAAATCCCCACTGACAGACCTGTTTTATCATTACCGGGGTGATTTATCCCGGCACATTTGTTGAACCTTTTACAGCAAATCTTTTAACACAAATATTATTTTTTATGGATAGCATTAATAAAAATCAACCCGAACAAAACCGTGATAACTTACACACGGGCGAAGCCATCAAAAAATTAAAAGAGCTGATTGATAAAACAAAAAGCTGTTTCTTTTGTACAGATTTTGTAACCGGTCCATCCGATGGTGTACGCCCCATGAGTGTGCAAAAAGTGGATGAGGAAGGTAATCTCTGGTTCCTTAGTTCTTCTGACAGTCACAAGAACCAGGAGATCGCGGCTGAATCATCTGTAAAGTTATATTTCCAGGGTTCTGCGCATTCCGATTTTTTATACCTCACCGGCAGTGCTTCGGTTTCAAAAGATCGTAAAAAGATTGAGGAGTTATGGGAACCGCTTATGAAAACATGGTTCACCGAAGGAAAAGACGATCCACGTATTACCGTGATAAAAGTGGCGCCACAGGAAGGATATTACTGGGATACCAAACATGGTAAAGCCGTAGCATTTTTGAAAATGCTGGCAGGTGCAGCGATTGGTAAAACCCTTGATGATTCAATAGAAGGTACGTTGACGGTATAATTTAAACTTATATATATTAATTTAAAACCGGGATTTGTTTTTGTTTTTTTCACTCAAGACGCAAAGAGTTCACGCTAAGGCGCAGCTTGTCAATAATGTTGTATGTACCAATAGGATTATTGACAGCTTTTTTGCGCCTTAGCGTGAACTCTTTGCGTCTTTGCGTGAAATTTCTTTTTAACACTTCTACCCTTTCCATGTCCATTTCATTCTTATTGAGTTGTTATCAGGTAGTAACTGATATTTTAATCATGCCCTGCCTGGCAGCGGCAGCAAAACAAAACAAATGGACACGTTTCTTTCCCCCATCGAACGACCCAAAGCCTGGATGATGCGGCTGGTATATTTCTTTTCGCGTAAACAATTCGGCAAAGTATTGACACCTTTGAAAGTGCATTCCGCACGTCTTCCCATTCCTTTCGGAGTTTTTTATGGAAAAATCGCGAAGCTGGATAAAAAACTGGTGCTATCCCCGGAAATGATCATGCTGGTGCGTGAACAGGTAGCACGTATCAATGTCTGCCTTTTCTGTATCGATATTGGCCGGTTTTTCACGATCAATTCTTCGATGAACCAGGAAAAATTTGATGCGCTTGAACAGTATAGCACAAGTGAGTTATTTGCCAATGCAGAATGTGCAGCACTGGATTATGTAACGGAACTGGTAAAAGACAAGCAGGTGAACCCGGCTACGTTTGAGCGGATGTCAAAATATTATTCCGAGCGTGAGATTTGTGAAATCGTTTGGCTGGTAGCCAGCGAGCACGTCTACAATATGACCAATATCGGGCTGAATATTCATTCTGACATGTTGTGCTCTGTGAAGAGATAAGTGATTGGGCAGGTTTTAGGTGTTAGGTGTGTTAAAGCATTACAGTCCGGATGTTTTATTTAATCGACCTGATGTACTATAAAAACTAACACCTAACACTTAACACCTAACATCTAAAACCTATCTATCCCTCAAATACCTGAACAGCGTATCCGATGCCTGCAGGTATTTATCTTTCGTGATAACCGATGACCACCATGCTTTCAATGAATCATTTTTCGTGATCCGGGCATCGATATTTTTAAAATAAGGATTGTTCTTCCACATCGGTCTTGATTTCCAGAAGGAGTTGATGTAATGAATGGCTTTGATCACATCGGGATTCCGGTCAACCGTTCTGAAGTAAGGCAGGAACCAATCTCTCCATGCACGTTCCGCATCGGCTTGCCGGGTCAGGTCAAGTGGTTCGCAGATGCCATTTTTATCCAAAAACACCGTACTCGATTCCGCAATGAATAAAGGTTTGTGATGATCGCGGCCAAACTGTATCATCGGGTGTACAGAATCTGCAGGAATAAAATAAGAATACGCCACCCAATCCACATAGTCATCACCGGGATAAAATGCATCGAGTTCTTCTCGTGTTGTACCAATTCCTTTCGACTGCCATACATAAGCCACGTTGTTGACCTGCATGGAATCGAATTTATCCCGTATTCTTTTCCAGGCCGGGATATAGTGTTGTTTTTTATAATCGTTCCATTCATAGCCATTAAATTCATAACCGATCCGTAAAAACACAGGCCGGTTTCCCTGGCTTTTGATCCAGTTTCCCAATTTATAAATCAGTGCATCATGCCCGCCATTTGCTGTTATACTATCATTTCCCAGGCTCATATCCAATCCTATGGCCAGGCAGGAATTTTTAAAATCAGGATCGGCAGTGGTGACCGCCATGCTTTCCGGGCCATCACCCCAATCGGCCAGTGTCGTTAATCCTTTCAGACCATTATTTGTTTCTGAAATGGGTTTTGAAGGATCAGGATGAAAGTCGGTGTATTGGGTAAAGCCACCCGGTGCAGGAAAATGATCAAAATATCCATCTGTATATGTATCGGTACCGCCAATCGATTCAAGGTCCTGCCCGGTAAAAAGGATCACTTTTCCATTGGCTGGTTCAAATTTTTCCGGTCTTGTACTACCGGAGACAGCCTGTTCTTTATTCGTTGATGGCGTATCGTTGCAGGATAAGAGGAAAAGAACCGGCACGAGCAACAGGTAGTTTTGGTATTTATTCATGAAAACAATTTAATCGCGGGAATGAACCCGTTCCTCAATGTCGTAAAAAAAACGGATATTCGGTTTCACCAACTAAAGCAACTTATGGATCGCAGAAATTTTGTCCGGCAGGTATCAGGCACGATGGGTGCTGTCGCCATTACAGGTCTGCCCTTTCATTTCAATGCGCCTGCAGGTTCTGTCATGACAATACAGGATATCATTGATATTATTACAAAGTCTGTTCCCGGTGCACCGTTTGCCGGCACCGTAGATACGATCAAGGCCGGCGATCCGAACCAGCCGGTCAAAGGCATTGTTACTACCATGTTCGCAACGATAGATGTCATTGAAAAAGCGATCCGGCTCGGTGCAAATTTTATTATTGCCCATGAACCCACTTATTATAATCACCAGGATAATACCGATTGGTTAAAAGAAGATGATGTTTATAAATACAAGGAAGCCCTGCTGGCGAAGAATAAAATTGTTGTGTGGCGCTGTCATGACATCATTCATACACACAAACCGGATGGCGTATATGAAGGTGTGTTGTCAAAATTAGGATGGAAGAAATATGCAGATGCCGGCAGTCCTTTCCGGGTAACACTACCGGGCAGTTCGTTACAGGTTATTATCGATCTTGCTAAAAAATCGTTGCAGGCAGAACGGCTTCGTTATATCGGCGATCTCTCTGCTTCCTGTAAAAAAATATGTTTGATGGTAGGCGCTGCGGGTGGTTCGCGGCAGATCCCATTGATTAATGCAGAGAAGCCCGATTTGGTTATGATCGGCGAACTGGTGGAATGGGAAACCCTGGAATATATCCGGGACCTGCGCGCTTCGGGATCAAAGACATCATTGATCATATTAGGTCATATCCCCAGCGAAGAACCCGGAATGGAATGGCTGGCGGATTGGCTGAAACCGCAGGTAACGGTAGCGGTGAAGCATGTGCCGACAGGGACGGTGGTGAAATGGAGGTAGAGTTGAAATAAGAAATGAGAAATAAGGAATAATAAATTAAAAAGTGGTACACACTGGAATAAGAAACTATATCATTCTCTTTCATAAATCATTGTTGGATCTATTATCAGAAGCATGACCAAAACTTTATACAAGGCCGGCATTTATCTTTTACTGGCTGCTATTACTTCCCTGCTTTTTGGAATCATCACACTGGCTGTTTCATCTATTACATTAGTTTGGCTGGTCCGCTTCTTCGCCTGGTATATGATCATCAAAGGCTTTTTCCTGGGCGCCGGCGCCTGGCAAACAAGATGGGAAGAAAGGCACTGGCAATTTCTGTTATGGTACGGGATACTAAATATCATTACCGGTGTTGCAGTATTATTATATCCTGGTCCAACTATGATCATACTGGGATTTATTGTTTCCATCAATTTATTGGCCGGCGGCATCCTGCAAATGGCTATGGCCGTTCACCTGCATCGCGAGATCCATGAAGGCGGGTGGCTGATCTGCAGCGGGATCATTGCGTTAATCGCAGGTTTCTATATTTATTTTATTCCCAGGATCGAACCCACTACGATCATTTATCTTATTGCTGCTTCAGCGTTGATAGTAGGAATATTTCTTTTTTTCCTGGCGTTGAAAGCAAGGGATTGGCATATACATCTGAAGTAATGGTCCGAACCTGTAAGGTTGAATCTTATAAATCCTTTAAAAGTGAATGGTGAATATTCACCATTCACCATCGTAAATCCTTTCATCTGTGTCATCCGTGTTCTATTCTTCTTATACCAACGGCTACAGTACAATTTTCCTGACACTACCCTTGCTATCCGTCAATTCAATACCAGATACATTTTCATTGACAGCCAGGAAACGCCCTGACTGCGATAAGAATGCCGCCCCGTAATAAAACTCTTCTTTCTGTATACTTCCATTTTTATACCTGATGACCGCACTCACATCATCCGGGTTGACCGGGATGATCTTGTTTTTCTTCCGGAGAGAAAATAATTTTACCGGTCCCTGGTTCTGGCTTGCCGCTACCAAATAATTACCTGCACTACCTCTTAATTTCACCAATGCTTTTCCATTCCCCGGGATATAGATGCCACTTTGCAGCATGGTCAATGGAGTAAACGCACCTTTCCCGTCTCCTTTAAGCAAAAGACCGTTTAAGGCATCATACCTGCCCACGGAAACTTCAGAACCATAATCATTTCCATTAAGCAATACATCCAGGTTGCCATCACCATCAAAATCATCGGCCACCATACCATTGATCACAGATACCTGTGCAGCGACCGGCAACGGGATGACGGTGAATTTTCCATTCCCATCATTCCGTAAAAAACAGGATTGGGAATTGTTAACACTGAGACGCAGTGCCCCTTTTCTCATTTCTGCCGTCAGCAAATCATCCATTGTAGCAGTAGCAAAGGACTTATAGTCAGGAAACCGTTTCCTGATACTGATCATTTGCCGGAGCATATCATCTCTGCCAAATGCAGGAAATTCTTTTTTCTGTCCATTCACATCGGGTAAGAAGAAAGAAGGAATAGCAATATAACTGGTCGTATTCTCAAAATTTTTGGCAGTAATATAAACGGGATATTGATCACTGGCTTTGTACAAAGAATTCAAACCGGTATTGCCAACGATATAATCCATTCTTCCCGTATGCCTGAAATCACCTGCCACAATAGAGTTCCACCATCCATGCTGACCGGCAATGCCTGATGTTTCTGTGACATTACTGAATTTCCCGTGATTGTTTTTTAAGAAGGTGACCGGCATCCATTCCCCGGCCAGCATCAGATCCGTTTGATCGTCACCATCGAAGTCGGTGAAAAGTGCATCGCAAACCAACCCGATATCGAGCAGGCCAGGCGCGATCTCTTTTGTTACATCGGTGAATTTCGCATGCCCTCCTTTGGAATCATTTCTTAATAAAATACTACTGACAGGTTTGGGATAACTCCAGGGTTCTACCCGACCCGAGACAAACAAATCCAGTTTACCATCATTATTGAAGTCCATTGCCCTTACACAGAGTTTGCTGGTATGATTTTGCGGAAGGGCTGCTGTATCCAGTTTGAAATTCCCTTTTCCATCATTGATGTAAAGACGATCCTGGTAAGCCTGGTCACCCGGGCCAACCTTGTAGCCTCCACTGGCGATATAAACATCCGGTCTATTGTCGCCATTGGCATCAAACACCAAGATCCCTTCGTCCTTATATTCGCCGGCCCATACGTTTTCTCCCGGTAAAAAATCTTTTTGTATGAATTTCCCATTGGCCTGTTGAAGAAGAAGTTGTGCATGATGATAGACATCACCACCAACGATCATATCATCGAGACCATTACCATCCAGGTCGGCCACAGCAAGTGCAGGAGCATATTCAGATAACTTATGCGGCAATAACATCTGGATATTAAAATCGGTAAAGTCATCCGCTTTGTGCTGGTACGTGATTCCCGACCGTGTGGTTATTTCCTTAAATACGGTACTGCTGTCCAGCAATGGTTGTTGCGGGCAACAGGGATCTTTTGCATCGACAATATTTACCGATAATACCTGGTCAGCTTTTACAGAACTGATCGTTTGTTTTTTTCCATTATTCCATACGATCACCACGGAATCGAGCAGGGTTGTTTTCCCCAATCCGAAATGAGCCGTATTTTGTACCGTAGATAAATAACCACGGTAGGGATTGTTCTCGTATGTCTGCAATTTGCCGTGATCATAATAAATCGTTGCCCAGGCACCGAGACCATTCACATTTCCCTTATCGCCTTTGAATGCGATTTGCAGAAAATGAGTATTGACCGTGTCTTTATCCCGGGTGGTGTTTCTATAGAGCAGCGCTTCATCATTAATATTGCTGATCACCATATCCAGGGCTCCATCATTATCGAAATCTGCATATGCAGCGCCATTGGAAAAAGTCGGTAAATCAAGACCCCAGGAAACACTTTCATCCTTAAAAGTCAGATCGCCATTGTTACGAAAGGCATAGTTGTGTAATTTGATTCGTGGTATCTGGTCCAATAGCTGCTTGGTTGGAGTTGTAATAATGGCATCCTTGCGGAAATTAATAAAATCATGATCAGTCACGTCGCGGGGATATCCGTTGGTAACGACCAGATCGCGGTGACTATCATTATCAAAATCGGTAACCAGGGGGGTCCAGCTCCAATCGGTTTGTGCCATACCGCTCATAAAGCTGATCTCGCTGAATGAAGGAGCGCCCACACTATCATTTTCTGTTATGCGGTAACCCTGGTTCAATTGCAGCGTATTGCGCACATACTGGTAGAGATAGCCATAGGCGTCAAAGTTTTGAAAGGTGTTGTAATTGTTGGCATTCATCATCACCTTCTTACGATAATTATCTTCCGGGCTCATATCCAGTGTCACGATATCGGCCAGGCCATCGTTATTGATATCGGTGACATCCTGCCCCATCGAATTGAATGCAGTATGTTTGAAATATTCTTTGGCACGGTTCGTAAAAGTTCCGTCATGATTATTGACATACATGATATCGTTCGATAAAAAATCATCCGCTACCAGGATATCTTTCCAGCCGTCATTATTGATATCGCAGATGGACGCGCTGTGTCCGTATCCTTCATAGATCATCCCGGCCATAGCCGATACATCATGAAATACAGGATGACCAGCCACGCTATCCCAATCGTTGCGGCACAAGCGGCTCATGCTGACCGTGGAAGAATCCTGGCTGCGCTTGATAAATACGGAAGGGTTGTCACCGTTGGAAGCCGTGTTAACAGTTAAGAACATATCAAGGTCACCATCATTATCATAATCGAAAAAACTCGCCATGGTTGACTGGGCATGAAGATCCAATCCATATTCCGCTGCCATATCTTTGAAATGCGGCACACCCTCTTTATCCGCACCCTGGTTGATGTATAGGATATTGGTCCTTCGCAGGGAATCTTTATAAATCGTATTACAGATATAAATATCCTGCCAGCCGTCATTATTAATATCAACAATACTTACTCCTCTCGCCCACCGGTTCATGCTTCCTGCTCCTGCCTTATCGGTAATGTCCTCAAATTTCATTTTGCCTTTGTTGAGGTATAATTTGTTCGGCACTGTATTGCCTGTAAAGTAAATATCCTGTAGTCCGTCATTATTGAAATCACCCACACCTACTCCACCGCCATTATAAATATTTACAACAGCGAGGGGGTTGATCGAATCATTTTCCACAATGGCATTATTAAATGTAATGCCGGACCGCGAAGAAGGAATTTGCTCAAACAACGCAGGGGTCCTGGTATTGCAGGCAACAAGAGTAGTTACAAACAAACCAATAAATAGTAAATAAGAGAGTTTCATATAATAGTAACGTATGAGATGTTTACCGTTCTTTCTGTAAGAGCGAAAGGCTCCTCTGTTGGAGGAACCTTTTGCGGGAAACAATTATATAATGAACATTAAGGGTTCTGCTTTAAGTTAGGATTCAACGCAATTGCTACCTGCGGGATCGGCAGCAGCAATTTATTTTCCGTAGGCGTTGTATTATATAAACCGTGTTTTTGTCCATCGTGGGTTGGACCAGGCGCCGGGTTCGGGACCGGTTCATAGCTGCCATCTACTGTGCCGTTCGCTTTTTTAATGAAGGCAATCGCTTCAGCATTACCAGCGCGGCAAAGGTCAAAGAACACGGAGTATTCACCGGACAGTTCATGCCTGTATTCGCTTAATACCATTTGCAAAGGATCAGTGATTGCTACACCAGGTGTACCATCAAAATTGGCGCTGTCTTTCATGATCGCAGGTGCTAGTCCGGGACCACCCCAGGCTCTGTCCCTGACCAGTTTCAGATCAGCCATAGCTCCGGGTATATCACCGGTACGTACTTTACATTCTGCGCGGCTGAGCAATACTTCTGCATAGCGCATCAGTATCTGATTCTGATCGCCAAACAGGTTACTCTGTCCGGCAGCATTCGCATTACCACCGGTCAAATTCGGATCTCTCCATTTTTTCGAAAAGTAATAACCGGTACGTCCTTTATCATCACCATACCAGGGTCTTGTTAAAGTACCCACTGTATTTAAGATAGTACCATCATCCGCTTTGTAGATCGGGTTGTTGGCATTGAATCCCTGGATCACCTGGTTATAACCTTTCAATCCACCCAATGCACGAACGATGCCGGGACTGGCCAATGTATCACCGGGACCTACAACAGTCAGCAGTTTACGTTTATCTCCTTCCTGGTAAGAATTCCACAAGGCAGGATTAGCATAATCATATCCCTGGCCTGTTAATTCCTGTGGCCATCCAAAACTATCGATCCAGGCCAGTTCTGCACCCGGGGGGTTCCAGCTACCGCCCCAGTCCTGCGGGTCACCGGGTTTCTTTGCAAACTGAACTTCAAAGAGCGATTCATCATTGTTTTGCTTATCATATTCATTCGCATCGGCGAAGTTGGTCATTAAGTGATAGTTATTCGTCAGCTCGTTATTATTGAAAGCGACCAATGCATTGGCATAATCTTTCACCCACATACGCGCTGCACCTTCATAGGCATAGGCTGCCCCTTTTGTAGCACGGCCAAGATCGGCTGCAGGTAATGCTGTTTTAGACAACAGCAATCCTTCTGCTTTTTGCATATCGGCAATCACTTGCCTGAACACCGAATCACGGGAAGCTCTTGGTGTTAAACCATCTGTTACCGGGCTAAGTTCCAATGGCACACCACCAAAAGAAGCAGCGAGGTAATAGTAAGTCATGCCACGTAAAAAATAAGCTTCACCGGCCAGGCGATCAGCCAGTGCCGGAGTAATGATCCCTTTGCCTTTTGCTATCTCGATGATACCAAATGCGGAGTTAGCGCGGGCGATACCAATATAAGACTGGTTCCAGAATGTACTGAGACCGCCAAAAGTAGCAGGGATCTGGTAGTTGTTCCAGAACACATCACCACCCCAGTTAAATGCATCATGCGTACTGAAATTGGCACGGTACCAGATACATTTTTTTAAAAGATCACTGTTCTGGTAAGTATCATAGATGCCATTTACCAGGGCTATCACGTCCTCTGCTTTATTAAAAGTGGCATCGGCAGTTCCCTGGAAAGTATTCTTCTGCACCAGGAAGCTTTTTTTACATGCCAGCGGAACAGCCGCAACGACAAAGCATATTATGATGATAATTATTTTATTTCTTTTCATATCACTTTTTTTTGTCTGCATTATTTAAAATGTAACGTTTAAACCAAACGTAAAGAACCTGGATGAAGGATAGGTACCGTTGTCAACGCCATTTTGTGTAGCGTTACCACCCTGTATACCGATCTCCGGATCGATTCCGCCGTATTTGGTAATGGTGAAGAGATTTTGAGAAGAAACATATACCCTCACTTTTGTCAATGTGAACCGTTCAGTCAATGCCGAAGGCAATGTGTACCCTACTGTAAGATTTTTCAGTTTTACGAAACTGCCATTCTCGACCCAGGCACTGGAAGGAACATTATTAAGAGTATTATCATCATTGGCAAGTGCTCTTGCAAATTTATCCGAGTGATTGGTAGGCGTCCAGTGATTATTATAGTATTCGACGCTGACATTCTCCACACCTTCCGATCCTCTTTTCTGGAAACTTTGCAGGTTGCTTTCTATGAAGTTGAGTGTTTTGTTACCAAACACACCATAGAAATACATATTGAAATCCCATCCTTTGAAAGTTGCATCAAGGTTCAAACCACCGAACAGTTTAGGTTGCGGGTTACCGATCGCCACCCTGTCTTCTGCATTTACAAGACCATCACCATTCATGTCGGCGAAATAACGATCGCCGGGTTTGGTAGCGGCCCTGTAATAAATACCACCGGGAGCTTTTGCATTCAATGCATCGATCTGCGCCTGGTCTTGGAAAATACCCAATGACTTGTACCCATAAAACTCACCGACTGGTCCGCCTACTTCAGAACGGGTGAATTCATCCCATCCCTGTCCTGTCAGGGTAAGACCACCGAAATTGGTAACTGCATTTGTTCCGGAAGTGATGCTGGTCAGCGTATTCTTGATGGTCGCCATTGTCACGCCGATATTATATTGAAAATTCTTTCCTTTATTACCATTGTAATTAGCAGAAAACTCAAGCCCTTTATTGGTCATGCTTCCTACGTTGCGGGTGATGAATGTATAACCGGTTTGTGCTGGTGCCGCCAGTGTAAGCAGGAAGTTCTTTGATCTCCTGTTGAACCAGTCAACCGTAAATGTAAGTGAGCCATGCAGGAAAGAAGCGTCCATACCGATATCCGTCAGGTAATCTGTTTCCCATTCCAGATCCGGATTAGCCGGTTGGCTCTGACCAATACCATTCTGATATAGTTTGGCAAATGGATAACCGAGGTTATCGGCGCCTCCGCCATTTACATTGGCAGCGAAGTTTCCTGCATACAGGGCCTGGTACTGGAAGGCTCCGATAGCGGCCTGGTTACCGACCACCCCATAGCTTCCTCTCAATTTCAGGTCTTCGAGCCAGCTGATATTCTGCATGAAAGATTCATTCTTTATTCTCCAGGCTACTGCTCCTGAAGGAAACACACCATACTGGTGACCGGTATCGAATTTGGAAGAACCATCCCTGCGGATCGTACCGGTAAGAATATATTTATCATCGAACTGGTAATTGATACGTGCAAATTCAGAGGCCAGCGTGGTAATGCTTTCGCCGTTACCAAACCTGTCGAACTGCAGGTTACTAACCTGTGCAAGGTCCCTGATCACGGCATTGGGTGGTATACCACCGCCACCCATAGCTGTGTATCTGTCTTTTTGTGCAGAGATACCACCTACAAAATTGATCGTATGCAAACCAAAGGTTTTATCATACGCAATGGTGTTTTCCCAGACCCATTCAAAATTGGTATTGGTATTCTGGTGATAAAACGCGTTGGCAACAATCGATCCGGGGTATTGTATGTTGGCTCTTTTATCTTCCGGCTGGAAGAAAGACCCGTTATAATTGCTGATGTTTACACCCACATTGGTTTTAAGTTTTAATCCGGGATATACGGTTGCTTCCAGTGAAGAACTGGTCAACAGGTAATTATTCAGATTTTTATACTCGTTGGTCTCAATACTATAAACCGGGTTGCCGAATTTAAATACATTCGAATTCTGTGGATTATAAAATCCATAGTTACCATTGCCATCCTTGATTTCGTTGGTGAGTAAGTTACCGCCATCAAGTGTTGGAGGATTGACGACCAGTTGGAACAATGATCCTGTTCCAAAAGGATTGTTTGAATTCTGGAACGCATATTTAACGCTGGTAGAAGATTTCAACCATTTGGTTGGTTGATAATCCAGGTTAAGACCTACGGTGTATCTTTTAAAGAAAGAACCCAGTACAATACCTTTCTGATCATAATAGCCGAAAGAAACTGCTGACTGAACTTTATCACTGCCGCCACGGATACCGAGGCTATAACTTTGTGTCAGGCCCTGGCGGTATAATGCATTCTGCCAGTCTACACTATGCAGTGAACCAGGTGTATGCCAGGCTGGCACTCCATGATAGGTATGGGTTGAATCTGCTGCTTCCACTTCGTTGGAAAGCGTGGCAAATTGTTGTGCATTCAGGATATCATATTGTTTGGGTTTGCTTTGAAATGCATCGTACATATCATAGGAAACCTGTGTTTTATTTTTCGAACCTCTTTTAGTGGTAACGATCACAACGCCATTTGCCGCGCGGATACCATAGACAGCTGTGGCCGAAGCATCTTTTAATACATCGATGCTGGCGATATCTGCGGGATTGATATTATTAATACCACCGGTAGTCGGATAACCATCTACTACATATAAAGGAGTGTTCCCTCCACTGGCCAGGCTACCGATACCCCTGATGAGTACGGATATATTACCACCGGGGGCTCCATCATTATTGATGATCTGCACACCTGCTGCACGGCCCTGCAGGGCCTGATCGGCCGAGATCACCGGAATTTTTTCAATGGTAGACGCATTGATACTACTGATCGCACCGGTAACATCCTTTCGTTTGGTGGTACCATAACCGATCACTACTAACTGATCCAATGTCTTTACATCACGCACGAGCGTTACATTGACAGGACCGGTACCAACTTTTGCTTCCTGCTCGGTATATCCAACAATGGTAAATACCAACACGGCATCGGCAGGTCCTGAAATAGAAAATGTTCCATCCACACCTGTAGAGGTTCCGGTCTTTGTTCCTTTTACACTTACACTTACACCCGGAAGAGGAGTTCCGTCATCGTCTTTCACTTGTCCTGTGATCTGCCTGTCCTGCGCAAAGAGGCGAAGACTGGTCAAAGCGATAAGCAAGAGAGATAACATTATCCCTTTGCTTATTTTGCTTTCATAAAACAGTAAGTTTTTATTCATTTTTTTGTATTGAGGTTGTTAAATCGCCGGGCGGCGGCAGGAATGAGACTGTTTGTTGTTTAAATAGTTCAGTTAATACATACTAATATCCTTTCACCGGGCGTACAGCTATGTCAAAAGACGGCGCTTTACCCCCGGAGAAAAGGTCAATAATGCAAAATGGTAACTGGAAACTAGGTCCTCAATGGTGATGGAACTTGATGAATATGAAGAACAGTGATGAGGGCATGGGATGCCCGCAATCGTTAAACATAAGCATTAAGTTGATCGTCGTAGTATAAAAATAGCTTAATAAAGTAACATGATCGTAATACTTTTTTATCCAATTGTCGTATTTAAAATGCGGTCCCTGCATTTATTATCAAGGTTAACCCGCAAAAAAATATTCCTCACAAACAATAACCTCTCCGGCACCTGGTATTGAAAGTCTTCCTGTTTCATAGGGAAAAATGCTTTAAAGCACCCTTCAGTGAGGTCAAAGAATAATACGCAGTACTAATATTCTTTTGCATTGATACTTTTCAATGCAATCGGTTGCAACCAGTTTGTAACATGATTCCAGCATCCGGTCTCAGGCGCCTATAAAATGAAATGCAGGTAATATATCAACCGGATCTTTTTATTTGATTTCTCTTACAGAAAGACATTTTACATCCAGCACCGTATGCTTATCACCATGACAAAGCTGGAAACCGATATTACCATCTGTAAACCCGGTCGTGTGTTCCGTATCAATGGTCTTTACTCCATTCAGCCATGCCTGAATATGATGTCCCTTTGCAATAATGTAATAATGATTCCAATCGTTCTGCTTCACCAGTTGTGCCGCCAGGTTATCCGGAAATTTCTGCACCATGCCAGCGCGGCGTTCCTCCCATAAGCAACCCCAGTAACCTGTTCCCATATCCACCTGGTAACCAGGTGCATCATCAGCGCTGGTGGGATGAAGACGGATGCATATTCCTGAGTTGGGATCCTTGCCGGTTAATTTTACCAGCGCCTGTAATTCAAAATCCGTGTACACTTTTTTTGTCCAGGCATAATTGTGAAATTGTCCGCCGTTGTAATCTCCGTGCACTGTACCATCAGTAAAATGATATGCCGCCGTATCTGCGTTCCAGTCATTCACTGATGCAAGCAGGTTGACCCAGTTCTTCCCTATTGGTTTATCATGCACCAATTTCCCCTCCCGGGGCAATGTAATTCTCAATGAATCATTGTCAGCAATACTTTTAACTGAATTACTTCTGAATCCTGATATCATTATCAGTGTAACCATAACAATCATAAAGAACAATAAGTAAGTATATCTTTTCATAACCTGGTTTTGACTTTTTAATCCCTATGTGAAACCTATGTTTCTATGTGGTAAGACTACGCCAGTCAGTTTTTTTTACCACATAGAAACATAGGAACATAGGTTTCACATAGGAATATTATCCAAAGCTTATATTTTTACAATATGAAAAAACTATTTTTCCCGCTGATAACCATCCTGCTCCTTACTTCTTTTACACCAAAAGAACTGAATTGGGTAGCCATCGGAGATTCCATTACCTACCTGAATGATCATAAGGATGAGACTGGCAACCGCGTCAGCAAAGGATATATGACAAGGGTAACTGAACAATTACCGGGCATTCATTATACCAACCAGGGACATAATGGCTGGACATCAGGCCGTATTGCCGATGCTATTGAAAAACTGGGATTGGAAAAAGCTGATGTGTATTCGATCTTCCTCGGTACAAATGACTGGTGGCAGGGCCGCCCGGTCGGAACACTGAACGATTACCAGCATAATACCGGCAATACTACTGTCAATGGTTCTTTCCGTATTATCATTGACAAACTGCGCAGCCTGAACAAGGAGGCGAAGATCGTACTGATCACTCCCATGCAGCGTGGTGATTTTGTATATATCAATAACCCGAAGAACAATGCTTATGGTTCCTATAAAGACAAGAGCGGACAATTGCTGGAACGGTTTGCCTATGCGATCGACAGTATCGGCGACTTCGAACATTTTGAAGTGGTGGATTTGTACCACCAAAAAGAAATGTCGCTGAAGAAGATGGTAAAATTTAAACGGTTGAAAGATCCGGCTACCGGTTCCTATAAGAATTATTCCTGGCCGGATTATATTGGTATCCCTTTTAACCCGGAGACAGATGAATACCCCTACCCCGCCGAGGCCATCGGTATCACTTACGACGGCCTGCATCCCTCCGATAAAGGAAACGATATTATTTCAAAAAAGCTGATCAGCATTTTTAAGAAGTTTTGAAGAAGGACGGAGGATGGTTTTAATTCATAATTATGAATTATGAATTAAAACCATCCTCCGTCTATTTCTTCTTTAACTGGTAAGTCTCACTCCATACCAATGTTTTGTTTGTGCCGGTGTTACCGGGGACTGGAATAATTTTTTCCGAGATAAAAAGCCGGGCGGTATCCTTTATCATATCGATATAAAAATAACGCTGTGCCGGCTCGAGATAATAAACGACACGATCCGGCTGATCGAGCTTTTGCGGAATGATCTTGTAACGATTTACCAGCACCCCGTTTTTGTAGTGATATAATCCTTCCGCGGTTGAGATATCCAATTCATCACCTTCCATTGCTCCTGCAATCAATGTATCGGCTACATGGGTAATAATAAACCCGGTTCGTTGCGGAAACGGATTGGCTGCTGCCAGTCGTTTTGCAAAAACCGGGTTCGATGCTTCAGGGAAATCAGTTGCCGCATAACCGGGATGTATAAAAGCACCCGGTGCATAGCCAATAGTAAAACTTGCGACTGTCGTACAAACCGAATCGAGATACATGATACCACTTGCACAATCAATACAACGCGGGGGCCTTTTAATGGCAAATGCATAAACAGAACGGCCATCGCGCAATATCATTCTTTGCTTGAACGCTATATTCGCTCCTTTTTTATTGGCGATACAGGAAGGCATATCCTGCGCACTCATCCATTGCCCCAAAAGGAATACAGCCGGCATAAGTAAGATGATATCTTTATATTTTACTTTCATATATCAATCCCAGGCAATAGCTGGTTTTGTATCATTTGTCACCGTCACATATGTCGAGTTCTTTCCTTCCACCGAAGTAGCAACGATCTTAAAGGATTCCGACCAGCCATGATTACGGAAATCGATCGTATTGATTTTCCAGAAACCCTGTCCATCCGCTTTGATGGTCTTCTTTATCGTTATCCCTTTCAATGGTCCTTCGCCTTTATAAATTTTTCTTTTTTGCTGATTCGTTCCTAATTTATAATAAGTGGAACTGACCGTGATCAGTACCGAAGAGCCTGGCTTAGCCGTCCCATTGATCCGGATATTACCAATGACCTTGCTCCCGATAACCGGTGCAGTGATCCGCAGACGGGTATCGATCGTTCCGCCGGGGGGCATATCATCTCCTGCTCTCGATAATAATAGAGTGGCTGAAGCGGGAGTGGCCACAATCACATATTGATAGATAACAGCGAGTAGCAGGCTTTTATAATTATTCATAGAGGAAGTTTTATTGTCTGGCATGAGTGACAGATTCCACGCAGGAAATTTCTGCGGCACTGCCATTGGGATAAGAACCACCCGATTTGATCACCACTTCGTTATCGTCGAAGGTGTAGGCATTACCCGAGTGCCAGAAAACGATCCTGCAGTTCTTTCCTGTCTTTGTCGCTTCTCCCAGAAATGATCTTCCATCTTTAAATGTAACGATTACTACATTGCCAGGGTAAGCAGTGGAAGTTCCGTAATGACAACTGCTGTTTGATTTTACGAATGCATTGAACACAAATGGCGTTCCCTTTGCGTATGCACCGGTTTTGGTATCTCCTACCACGGCTTCATGTTTGCCGATCGTACCGGTCGGGTCGCCTGTGGTCGGCCGCCACAGGAATGTGTAAACAGATGATGAGTGAACGAACCGGCAGGTAAAATCTTTTCCCTGTGCCGAAATCACTTCTGCCACATATTGTTTGCTTTCGTTATTAAAATGTCCACGGATCATCGTTCCGGGCCCGAGCTGGGCCGCAACTGTCAGTAAAGAAAAACTAAGACAGCAGGCGGCGATTATCCTGATAAGATTTGTTTTCATGCTATTTGTTTTAAGGGATCAATAATTTTCTATGCCGGTGTAGCGGTGATCACAAACCGGATCGTGAATAACCGTCCATTAAAATTGATCTGTACGTCCTTTGTCATCGATCCGCCGCCGGAAGTAACTACATCTTTAACAGGGATCACTTCCAGCTTTTTGGGATCAGCGTCATTGGTCTTGCCAAATACTTTTGTGGCATACATGGCAATGTATTTGGTCGATAATTCAATACGCGCTCCTTCATTGAGTATCTGGGATTGGGAAAGCTGGAAGGTCACTACCCGGTTCACATCCGTAGAACGGGTAAAATTGCGGGGCTCTTCCGCTTTATAAAGGCTTTTGATGGGTTCCCCGACACTCATCCAGCACAGCATAGGCGCTGTTACCGGCAGCGATGTTGGCACTACTTTATTATTGGAATAAACAAACATCCATTCCTGCAGACCGAATTTCACTTCTTCATTTTTCGAGTTCTGAATCATCATCAGGTTTACTTTCACATTGTACTTTAATTCCGGTTGTATAGGTACGCATTGCTGGTAGGTAAAATTATCCGTGGCGCTTTCATACCGCATACCACTCATCGACATATCGCGGAAGGTAAATTTGATAGGTACCGCATTCTGTGTAGTCGTGTTGCGCATATAATTATTGATCGCATCCCTTACCGATGCTTCAGTAGCATTCGGCACTTCGATCGATGCGGCATTACCACCTACGAAATATAATTTCACTTTGGTACTTTGCGAGTTCATACCATTCATCATGCTCAAGCCGGCATAGCCGCCTGCAAAACCGGATGAGTAGCTCGCTTTAAAATCGGCAAACATCTTTTCATCCTTGAACTCTGTTTCCAGCACACCCAACACCCGGCGGCCATAACTGACCGAAGCCATAAACAGGGCGCCCCTGGTCGCATCATTGGCGCGGTCGTAAAAGAAACCCGTTGTATCGCCATCCGGTTTCACGGCATTCAGGGTATAAAAAGTCTGCACTGCATCGATCAGGAAATAACTTTTTTTGGAATTGGTAGCAATGCCGAACGAAGCATCGGCTTTGAAACCAAAACCACCGCCGCCACCATTTACTTTTAAATAAAAATCGGCTTCATCATATAAAGAGATCATGCTGATAGAAGTACTTTCATTGGTAGCTACGGAAGACAGGGAACTTTTAAGACGACCTACGGCGGCATTCAGGTTCACCTGTGTAGGATCCTGCACCAGTTCGAATTTTCCATTGCCACTGGAAGCAGCCGCCTGTATGTAAATAGGATTTCTTTTCCAGGTAATCGTTTTAGGACTAACCGTATTTTTATAATACTCGTCATACATATAAGCGGCGCCGGGATAGATATAGGAAGCCTGTGTACCATAAGGTACATCGAAGTTTTCCGAATTGGCACTGACCTTGACGGTATAGGTCTGGCAATATTTATCACCACCATCGGTAGGCGCGCCTTTATCTTTCACATTCTGGGTGATACCCGCATTCTTTGCTTTTACAGGACTGGTCAGTTGAGGACTGTTGATACTCACCATGCGGCTGGATATTTTCCGTCCGTTCACTGTCGTAGTCTTGTAAGGAAGACCCGCCAGGATGCCAGCGAGATTCGGATTGACTTTATACGCGCCACCCGGTTTGACAAATTTCTGCGCCGGCGACATTTTGGATGTATTGGTAGTGACAGGTTTCACCTCTTTGCTGATCACTACTGGTGTTTTTTGTATCTCTTTGGTAGTGGTTTTGGTCATCACCCGCTGTCCCGCTACAGTCAGCGAAAAACAGAAGAAGGTTGCCAGGGCCAAAAAAGTTTTCATGTGTAGTTGTATTGAGTTGAGTTAAAATGTCGATGATCCGCCGATGCTTCAGCAAACCTAAAGCCGTCCTGCTGCTGGCAATAGCCGGTATAGACGAATGACGTTTATACTCGATCAATGTCGGTTCAATGCGTTAAATTTGGGGGAGTTGTGGTTTTAGGTGTTGGGTTTTAAATGTTGGATGATAAATTTTTCGATGGCCCTATGGATACTGTTCATACATATAATACCATCATTGTCGATGACAATGAAATCGACCGGTTGAGCCTGCAATTGCAACTCAAAAAATATCCCTTCCTGCACCTGGTGGGCGTTTATGCGTCCGCCGAAGAAGCCCTCCGGGAAATCAACGACAAAGACGTAAAAGTGCTGTTACTGGATATCGATATGCCGGGTATCGATGGATTGCAGCTTCGCAAACAACTGGGCACCGGACAGGTGTGCATTTTCATTACTTCTTTTCCTGATTATGCCGTAGCGGGATTTGAACTGGCTGCGCTTGATTTCCTTGTAAAGCCATTGGATAAAGACCGTTTTGCGCTGACAATGTCGCGCCTGGCCGATTATCTGGATATCAAACAGAAAGCTGCGTTGTTTGAATGCAGTCTTGGCGCCGATGCGGTTTTTATCAAAGACGGGCATGACCAGGTGAAGATACAATTGCATGATATACTATACCTGGAGGCATTGAAGGATTATACCCGTATTGTTACTGCCCATAAGAAATACTGCGTGTTATCGGTACTGGGAAATCTTTTACAGGAAACTGCTTTCAAAACGTTTATCCGTATTCACCGGAGTTATGCCGTGCAGAAACATTTTATCGACAGGATCACGGCGCAGCAGGTATTCATCAACAATATCGCGTTGCCGGTTGGCAGAAGTTATAAATCTTCGCTGGAAGAATTAATAGCGAAGGGAAGCGGATCATAAAAAATAAAAACAGGATGAAGTATTACTGGTTGCTGGCAGGATTACTGTTTATGAATAGCGCAATTGCCCAGAAGAGCGGGCAAGCCCGGATCGATTCACTTCAACAGGCATTGACGATTGCAAAGCAGGACACTTCGCGTGTCTCTCTTTATTATGAATTATCGCTTGAATATATCAAGACCGATCCGGCCAAAGCCAGGCAATATGCTGATACCGGTATGCAGTTAGGCAAAAAGATCAACTGGAAAAAAGGGATCGCTTATTTACATATTGCCGAAGGGAATATCCTGAATGATGGAGGCAAAGGCAATGAAGCGATTGCTGTTTACCAGCAAGCCTATGATATCGGGGAACAATCTGGCGATACCAAACTCATGGCGAATGCATTGAATGATCTCGGCGGCGTTTATTACCAGCAAAGCGATTTTGTCAATGCGACTGGGTATTATACCAAAGCATTGAAACTCTCTGAAAACACCGGTGATGATAATATGATCGCTACCTGTTACAGCAATTTATCCACCGTTAATTATAACCAGCAGAATTATTCCAAAGCGATCGGGTACGGCGAAGTGGCGCTGGCACATTATAAAAAATTAAATGCCCCGGATAAGATCGCCCGTACGCTCAATTATATCGGCAATGTTTATTTTGGAAAAGGCGATACTAAAAAAACAGAAGATTATTATAACCAGGCCTTGCACCTGTATGAACAAACAGGGAACAAAACAGGAATGGCCATCCTTTATTCGCAGATCGCGATACTTTATGATCCTGATTATGCCAGAATAATAAGTTACCAGGAAAAATCGCAGGCGATCTGGGATTCGATCAATCCCGGTCATTATAATTCGATCATTAACCTGGGCAATATGGGAGAATCCTACCTTAATATTATCCGTACCGATTCCTTGCATCAATTGCCGGCTACCCGTCGCACAGTATTATTGAATAAAGCCGGCGAATATCTCAACCGTGCGATTGGCTATGCAAAAACAGCCAACGATAAAGACAACCTGGGTTATTTCAGCGGCATTCTCGCAGAGCAGCAGGAATTAAAAGGTGATTATAAACAAGCGATCGCGAATTTAAAACTGCATTATAATTTGCAGGATTCATTGTATTCGCAGGAGAATAAAAATAAGATCGCTTCACTCGAAAGCCAGCGGGAGATCGATTTGCGTGATAAAGAAATCCAGTTGAACAAACTGGCGCTGTCGGCACAAAAGAAACAACGTATCGGCCTCTTCATTGGTATCGGGCTATTGCTTGTTATCGGGGGATTATTGTATTACCAGGGATTAGTACGAAAACGAACGAATACCACCCTGCTGCAACTCAACAATGAACTCGATGAAGCCAATAAAGTAAAAGCAAGATTTTTTGCTATTCTTAGTCACGATCTCCGAAGCCCTATTGCCAATCTCGTCAGCTTCCTTCAAATAAAAGAGGAGGCTCCAGGTTTGTTATCACCGGAAGAAGCGACCAGGCATCAAAAGAAAATTACGGATGCAGCCGGCACTTTACTGGAAAATATGGAATCGATGTTGTTGTGGAGCAAGGGCCAGATGGAAACTTTCAAACCGGAAATGCGATCCATCGCAGTCAGTGATCTATTCACCTATATCCGTAATTTCTTTGGTACCACTACAGGCGTGACATTTCAC
The DNA here is from genome assembly GCA_946479615.1 of uncultured Bacteroidota bacterium. The sequence continues at coordinate 34,329 of CAMLGR010000005.1, forward strand.
TTTACCGATCCGGGGACTATCAAAGTGAACACCGATGAAAATTACCTGCGCACCATTATGCATAACCTGACGGCTAATGCAATAAAAGCGCTTCAGTATACACCCAATGCACGTATCGATTGGAAAGTGGAAAAAACCGGTGAGCATACTTTGTTATCCATCACGGATAATGGCCCGGGAATTGATGAGCAACAAACTAAAGCCTTATACGATGATTCGGTTGCGGCCAATAGCAAAACAGGATTTGGCTTGCATCTTATCCGCGATCTTGCCAAAGCGATCCGTTGCAGGATTTCCATACAATCAAAACCAGGCGCAGGAACAACATTTACCTTATCAGTCTGATATTATTTTTTTCCCGGTATCCGTATCACGCTTAATGAATACGGTGGTACTTTATAGGAAAAATGTTTTTGCACCCGTATTGCGGACACAACCGGCACCGGTTTTTCCGAGGCTCCTTTAAGTATATCACCGGGATGACCGCTAAGCAATGAAAGCGCTGCATCATTGGTAGTAATGCCTAACCGCGATAATTCAGCTATTGCTGTCACTTCTGTGCTACCGGCATTGACAATTTTCAGGATCAAATCTCCGGATGATGTTTGCTGTGTACAGGATACAGCGAGCACAGAATCCCCTGCCTTATTGTTATCCCTGAATGAAATGATATCCGGATAATACAGATCTCCCTGGTTAACGGAAAACAATTTCTGTACATAATAATTGATCGAAGGAGAAACGCTGGTGTTATTAAAATAAATAAGATCGGGTGTCCATGACAGGTGACCGGTATTCGCCAGCAAAGGAGCATAGGAAGCCATCTGAACCACATCGCCATTGCGCTCCAGTGATGTCATGTACACGGCCTCCGATAAAGCATCCAGCAGGGTGTTTCCTTTTGCCGCATATTCTCCCAGGTAGACATGCGATTTGGAACGGTCATAATTATCATACCGTGTTGTATTATTCAGGAACCAGTTGGCCCGCTGGTAATAATGTTCATCGACTACGGGAATATGTAACTGGTTAGCGAGTTTCCATCCGAGATCATAATCTTCACCCGCAGGAAATGGTCCGACCGTACCCACCAATGTGATTTCAGGATGTTTGGCTCTTACCACATTATAGATCATCGTGAAGCGCTCATTAAATTCAGGTGTCATTTTATCTTCATTACCAATCCCCAGGTATTTCAATCCGAATGGTTGCGGATGACCGGCGGCTGCTCTTTTTGCACCCCATGTGGAAGTGGCAGGGCCATTGGCCCACTCAATCAGGTCAAGTATATCCTGGATATAATTTTGCATTTCTTCCATGGGCAATGCTTTCTGCCCGATGCTCCCAATACGCCAGGTGCCTCCCGAATTCTGGCAACTGACTGCTGCTGCCAGTACCGGTAATGGTTTTGCACCGATGTCCTCGCAAAAAGTAAAATATTCATAATAACCAAGTCCAACGGATTGATGATAGTTCCAGATATTTTTCTGATCGACACGTTGTTCTACCGGTCCGATCGTGTTTTTCCATTGATACATATTTCCCAACCCATCGCCATGCACTAAACAGCCACCGGGAAAACGTACAAACTTCGGCGCCAGGTCAGCAATGGTTTGTGCAAGATCGGCGCGTAGTCCATTGTCCCTGTTTTTAAAGGTAGCTTGCGGAAACAGCGAGACCATATCGATCCCGAATTTGCTTTTTACATTCGTTGTTATCACAAGACTGCAACTGTCATCTGTTTTTGAAGCGGTTAAGGTGCAGCTGTATTTTTTCCATCCCGGTTCATTAGCAGAAAAATCAGTGATAGCCAGGGTGTCACCTTTTCTCCCCACTAATTTTACAGTAAAAGGAATAGCGCCTGTTGAATAGGGTTTGATAAATACCGAGAAATGATAAGTAGCCTGCTGCTGTACAGCAATCCCATCAAATCCATGATTGATAAGTCCCACCCCTTCCCTGCCCGGATCCTCGACATTCAGCACTAAAAAATGCGGGTTATTGAGATGAATGGGATCTTTGGATTCTACAGAAACAGTTCCATATCCATAACCTTTGCTGGTATATTCCCAGGCGGTGAATGCATTCCAATCTTTTCGCTTACTGTTCCAGGCATCGACATCGGAAGGATTGTATTCAAACGAACGGTTTTGAATAAGCTCTGCATACAGACCGCCATCGGCTGCATAACTAATATCTTCAAAAAAGACACCGAAGAGATCGGGACTGATCTTTTTGGCAGCCGTTGATCGTAATTTGGTTTTATCCTGCGCCTGGGTATAAAAAGAAATACGCAAGGCAAGTGTAAAAAACAGGAATGGAATCAATGAACGGGAAGATCTCATTATTTTAAGTTTAGGGATGGTTAGTAAACTAAAATAGTGAATTTATCTTTTTGTTCTGTCGTGGGAAAGATCCGTGTGAAAGCTTTTTACCACATAGGATCATAGGAATATAGAAATACACACATAGGCTTTTCTATGTGAAACTTATGTTTCTTATGTGGTAAAAAAAATGTCACCGCACAATCAACGTAGTTTGCAATACCACTGGTACGGCACCGATGCGGGGCCCGCCCCAGTCTGTTTCATCGCCGTTGCGGATACGCAGTAATTTAAATACCCCATTTTCAAAATGTCCTTCTTCTACTTTCAGGTACTGCCAGGCTTTACCGGCATTGCTACCTGATGGGCGAAAGGTAAAATGGCAAAGTGTACCGATCAGAATAAATTTATTTTCTTCCAGTTGAACGATCATGGCTTTACCAATAGGTTCTGCGTTTGGCGGCGCGGCACTTCCTCTTCCTGCCGTTCCGAAGGATACCGTTGCTTCCCAGGCGCCGAGATCGATCGTTTGCGCAGCATGATCCTCACGTTCAATAACCGATTTTATTTTTCCTTCAAAACCCCATTGTGCCAGCTCTCTCATCATGGGTGCAGCCATCGCATATTCATGGGCAAATGGAGCCAGGCGTTCTGTTTGCTCTGTTTTGCTGGCACCGTTTCCATGATCATCGATACCAAACGGAGAAAAACCAATTCCACCACGCGCGATTACGTCATACAGGTATTTTACTTTATCTGCACTGAAACTGGCTTCCGGTACGAACAGCGCATTATCGGGACGATCATATAGTTCCAGCACTTTCAATATCCTTTCACTGCCGGATAAATAAATATCGGGCGATACGATATCGATCGCCGGCGCTGCTACTTTCCAGATAGGAATGACATTATCGGTAGGTCCGCCACTTTCGTATGTATCGGCCATTGGGTTGGTTAACGGATCGCGCAGCGCAGCATTCGCATATAAAGGCAATGCATATTCTGCTTTACCGGCAGCAGCCACCTGGCCGATGAATTTTGCTACCGACCATGCATGAAAATATTCATCAGCCCTGTCACCAAACACTGTTTTCCAGGATCCCTGTGCAGCCCCTGAATGATTCAGTGCTTTTAAAACAGCAGGCGTGAGCAATTCTGCAGGTACATTTCCTTCAAAAAGTGTTTGTGCAGCCGGGGAATAATCACGCATACTGTCCCAGGCACCGGGTTCATTTTCCACCTGTACCATGATCACGGTATGCTGACCATCTGCTTTCTTTAAATATTTCATGACTGCCGCGAACGCCTTTGTATCTGCGTCGAGTGTAGCTGAACTATGGGGCGAAGGTGAATCGATGGGTTTACCGGTACGTCCTGTTATATTCGGGTATTTCACGGCATCACGTTTCATCCATTCGGGCATATAGTGATTGCTGCCATTCTTCCAGGTGGCGAACCATAATAAAACCAGTTTCACTTTATGCTGACGGGCTTGTTTTAATAATGTATCGATCAGGGAGAAATCAAATTTACCGGGCTGTGGTTCCACCTGTTCCCAGTAAATAGGCACCTCGAGTGTATTTGCGTTCATCTCTTCTATAGCCGACCACAATTTCGGCAGCATACCCGGCCATCCGCTTGAGTTATGTGCCTGTCCTGCCAGCATAAAGAAAGGCCTTCCATCGACCAGCAATGCATGGCGCCCATTTTTTTCTATCAGCTTTGGCATCGTTCCGGCACCAGGCTGACTAAAAGATTTTCCGGCAGATAGCAGCCAAAGTGCTGCCACAGCAAGCATTGTTTTTGTTATTTTCATCATTAGAATTGAAATTATTTATATAATACCATTTATTTGAATATAGAGCCCTGCATTTATTTTTATATTCACCCAAGTTCGTAAAACTTTCCGTATAAACGAAAGCCCCCTGTAAAACCAGGCGGCTTATTACGACAATTACTTTTCGGGAAAAAATTATCTGTTACCAATATTATTTAAGCGTAATGCTTCCGGTCAGTCTTACATCATCGGAAGAACTTCCTGTCATGATCGTAAATGTTCCTGGTTCCAGCACCCATGCTGCCTTTATATCATTGTAATACCGGAACGCATCCTTATCCAGTGTTATTATCACTTTCTTGCTTTGGCCGGGCTCCAATAATACTTTTTGAAATCCTTTCAGTTCCTTTTTCGGTCTTCTCAATGTACTGCTGTCATCTTTCACATATACCTGTACCACTTCAGCACCTGCAACTTTGCCCGCATTGGTAACAGTAAGCGTAACGGCGACTGATTGCGCACCTTTTACAATACTCAAACCAGAATAATTGAATTCCGTATAGGAAAGTCCATGACCAAATGCAAACTGTGGTTTCACTTTATAGGTATCAAAATAACGATAGCCAACAAAAATATCGTCGTTGTACAATACATTTACTGAATCACCGGGATATTGCCCTAATACATGCGCCGGACTTTCCGACAATTTTTTTGGAAAGGTGACAGGCAATTTGCCGGAAGGATTTACCGCACCAAATAATATCTCTGCCAATGCATTTCCTCCTTCACTACCGGCATACCATGCTTCTACAATAGCTGGCAGCTCATTTACCCAACCGGATACATCGATCGGTCCACCGCCCATTAATACTACAATTGTTTTTGGATTTGCTTTGACTACTGCTTTTATCAATTCATTTTGTCCGAAGGGCATATCCATATCCGGCTTATCAGTCCCTTCTGCATCATAAGCATTATCGCGCCATGCATAATTGTTATACCCGTGTGTCCATCCACCAGCGATGACCGCTACATCTGCTTTCTTTGCCGCTTCTACCGCTGCATCGATCAATGCCTGGTTGACAGCAGCATTCTTTGTTATTTCATACCCGGGACTATAGCTGATCGCAACAGCATCGCCAGCGATCTTTTTCAATCCCTCCTGTAATGTCACTTCATACTTTGTACGTACCTGTGAACTTCCTCCTCCTTCTGACTGAAGTCTTGCCGCATTCACGCCGATCAACGCGATCGATTTAACGGAAGATTTATGCAACGGAAGTAAATTGTTGTCATTCTTTAACAGCACGATCCCTTCTTCCGCTACTCTTTTTGCCGTAGCAAAATGTTCTTTTGTCGCAAATGATCCTGCAGGTCTTTTACCAAACTTGTACGTCTTGTACATGACATATAATATGCGTCTTACTTTTTCATCAATCAGTTTTTCATCTACTATACCTTTTTTTACCAATGAAATGACAGTATCGCCGAGGAAGAATTTATTGTAGGGCGTACCACCCAGATCCGTTCCCATTTCAAGATCAGTACCATACCACAATGCTTCCATGGTATTATGCACGGCACCCCAGTCACTCATCACGAGACCTTTAAATCCTAATTCTTTTTTCAGGATCGTATTTATGAGATAATCATTTTCTGTGCACCACTGACCCCTGAATTTATTATACGCTCCCATCACAGTATATACATCGCCCTCCTGTACCGCTGCTTTAAAACCGGGCAAGTATATTTCACGCAATGCTCTTTCACTCATCAGTACATTGATATGTCCGCGTCTTGTTTCCTGGTTGTTGGCTAAATAATGTTTAACACAAGCCGCTACTCCCTGCGACTGCACACCTCTTATATAGCCCACTGTCATTTTTGAGACCAGATAAGGATCTTCACTCTGGTATTCAAAATTCCTTCCATTGAGTGGTGAACGCATGATATTAATACCGGGTCCGAGAATAACATCTTTGCCTCTTGCATTCGCCTCACTTCCTAATACCGTTCCATAGGCATAACCCAATTGCGGGTTCCAGGTAGAAGCCAAACAAATACCTGTAGGCAGATAAGTGCCGCTGTCATTGACATGGTCATTGGCTGTGTTCCAATCCCTTCCGTGTTCGGGACGAACGCCATGCGGGCCATCACTGGTCGTTAACTCAGGTATTCCGAGCCGCTCCACACCCGTTGAAGTGAAAGAAGAACTCGCATGTATCATTCCTACTTTTTCTTCCAGTGTCATTTGTTTGATCTGTGCATTGATCTTTTGATAAATAACGGCATCAGGTGGAACGTTCTGTGCATTCACATTTTCAACTCCAGCTATAGCAGATATTATAATAAACAGAACTACTCTTTTTACAATTGCCTGGTTCATGTACTTTTTATACTTATTTAATAATATCAATTACATCCTGGAATTTAATGTTAGCAGAAGAACTGCCTGCCATTAATTTTACCCTATCTGTCTCTATCACATATTGATGCAGATTCTCATCCCAGTATTTCAGATCGTTTGCCTTTACGGCAAACCGGACCGTTGTTTTTTCTCCCGGCTTTAAGGTAATCCTTTTAAATGCTTTCAACTCCTTATGGGGCCGCTCAACAATTGAATTCAGATGCGAAACATATAATTGTGCCACTTCATCTCCTGTTCTTTTCCCGGTATTCGTAATATCCACTGACACCAGTATCTCCCCGTTTGTTTTTATTGCCTTGTTATTGATTTTAAAATTGGAATAGCTGAACGCAGTGTAAGATAACCCATACCCGAATGGATACAAGGGTTCTCCTTTGAAATACATATACGTTCTGCCATCACGTATGTTATAATCCATCATAGGCGGAAGCTGCTCCATAGATCGCGGCCATGTCTGCACCAGTCTGCCACCGGGGTTGTAATCGCCAAACAATACATCGGCTAGTGCCGTACCGAGTTCCTGGCTATTATGTGTAAGATGTATGATAGCTGGAATATTATGCTGCGTCCAGGTAATAGCATAAGGGAAACTTGCTATCAGCACTACTACGGTTTTGGGATTGATACGATAAACCTGCCTTATCAGCTCTTCTTGTTCCAGGTAAATGGTTTTTCTGTCCACTGCTTCTTTACCATCACTTGGCGTAGGACATTGTTCCCATCCTGCGTTGCACCAGGTATGATTTCCTACCACCATGATCACATAATCAGAGAAAGCCGCTAATGCCTTTACGCTATCAGCATCCCTGCCGCTGGTCCATTGCACTGATACATTATTCCCCAATTTGTTGGTTATTCCTTCCACTGCTGAGACAGCATATGGCGGTGTGCCACTGTACCAATCCAGCAATACCTGGTTTGCATAAGGGCCGATGACCGCCAGTGATTTTATTTTCGTTTTATCAAGCGGGAGAAAGTTATCCTGGTTTTTTAAAAGGACAATTGATTTTTTAGTTACTTCCAGTACAAAGGCTTTGTTCTGTGCACTCAGCCAGGGCTCTTCTGTGTCTTTGATCGCTGCATACGGCACCATTTCAGGAGGGTCCAGCAACCCGAGTTTTATCATCACCCTGAAACTGCCCCTGATTGCTTCATCGATATCTTTTTCCTGTAATAGTCCATCTTTCAATGCTGAATTGACCGCGCTGGTTTGCCTGTCCAGGAATTGATTGATCCCTGCTTTTACAGCCGCCGCCGCTGCCCAGGCGCTATCGGGATAATATTTATGTTGCTTCCATAATAATCCCAGGGCGCCGCCATCATTACAGATAATCCCGTTTTGCCCCCATTCCCGGACCGTGATCTCTTTCAATACAGGGTTTACCATCATGGGAATGCCATTGTATTTGTTATAAGATGCCATGTAGGCCCGCGAACCCGCATCGATACCCATCTTAAAAGGCAATGAATAATATTCCCTGAATAGTCTTTCATCAAAATCAGATGAAGAACGTACGCGGTCATTCTCATTGCTGTTGGCCAGGAAATGTTTCATCAAAGAAGCAGTCATCCAGTATTTAGGATCATTTCCCTGCAAACCTTTTACATAAGCCTGTGTCATGCATCCATTGAACCAGGCATCTTCACCATAACATTCTTCTGTACGACCCCATCGCGGATCGCGGCCGATATCAGCATTGGGCGCCCGTATGACAAGGTTACCCGTTTTATATTTTTCACTTTGAAAGATATACCGTGCTTCATACGCCTCGGTAGCTGCCACTTTCCTGATCAGCGCCGTGTCCCATGTTTCAGCTAATCCATACGATTGAGGAAAGGTAGTAGTGGTCACTAATTTTCTGCGGCCCCAGTTGCCGGGTCCGCCCAGCGCTACACCATGCAATCCTTCCATCTGTCCCGAAGCTTTTATACCTAATCTTGGTACAGAAGGATTGGTGCCCAGGCAACTTACTTTCTCATCCGGCGTGAGCAATGAAATGATATTATCTATCCGCTTTTCTGCATCCAGTGAAGGATCCTGGAATGGATACTGATATTTTCTTTGTGCAGAAGAGGTCAAAATAATCCCTGAGAGCAGCAGTACGCATAGGGCAATCCGCTTGTATGCCTGTATTGAGATGTTGGTCATGTCCGTTTTATTGTGATACACTTATTAAATAATAAAATACTACCGGAAATCAAAGTATAATGTGCCACTTACCGGTTTACTATCCTGTTTTATGTTTTTCTGGCTCGATGGACCCAGTACTTCCGGTTTTTGAAACTTGGTACCGATTGGTGAGATAGCATGCATAAAGCCAATATTTCCTTCCGGGAATGCAGGTACCGTATTATTATTCGGCGCTGCTTTGGGCCGGGCTGGTTTCAGCATTTCAAAGAACATATTTTCCTGGTCCGTGATCACCGTGAAATCCGCTTCTTTGTTTTTCACTTTTACCCAATACATTCCCTCATGCCATCCTTTGAATTCAGGATAATCCCAGCTCTCACCGGTAATGGTATTATTATATGTTTTTTCCCATACACCTAATTGTTGTCCTTTCAAACGATTTTTCCAGACACGATAAGGCCCCCGGCCCATCCATTTCATACCCGTGATGTTTTCTTCAGGATAATTAAAAGTAATTCCCGTATAATCGGCTATATCCCTTACCAGGTATTTATATTCCATCCTGGGTAAGGTTCCGCTTTGAATGATCCATTTCACCTGTAAGCTATCTCCTTCGTAAGAAGATTCAACGATATAATTATTCCCTTCCCTGTAATGATGCAGCCTGGTTAATTTTACATTCGATCCCGCCAGTGCCGGACCATTGTTTAATGATATATTTTTTTTACCATTGAAAACCTTTTGCAGGTATCCTGTCTCCTTATCAAAAAAGTAAGCAATTTTATCACAACTTACCGATAACGATCGCTCATCTTCTCTTACTATTACCCCCGCTGTCATTGCAACAGTGATTAATTTCGCCGCCACTGTGGAAGGATCATGCAGCGGCCAGCTCCAGGTACAGATCGTATCGCCTTTGGCGCTGAGCGCCGAAAGATAAACCACATCGGCATTTACATTCGAAGACAGGGGAATATTCAACCAGCCTTTCTGACCCGGTGTCACTGACGGGCCCTTAATACTTCCTTTATTGACGATCCGTGACAGGGAAGCAGGCTGCGAAGGCACAGGACATAAAACTGTCTTCCATTCAAACCGGCATTGATCAAGATTGGTATATAGATACCTGTTCTCTATTTCGATCCTGTGAGGATCAAAAGGTTTGACAGATGAATTGATATATACCGGTGACCACAATTCCCTGATAGTATAAAAGCTGGCTTCCTTTTCGCGGTGCGGGCCTACAATACCATCCGGCGCCTGGTTACCCGCCACATCGATACTATTATTCTTATCTGTACGAACAATCCCCTCATCATGCAATGACCATAGGAAAGCGCCGGCAAACCGGTTATAGGTTAATAATAAATTCCAGAAATCTTCCAATGCAGCGCCGTGCCCGCCATCAAACAGGCCATGCATGAATTCTGTCGGGAAAAAGACCTCCTTACCGGTGGCTATTTCATTCTGTATATATTTAAAATCAGGATAGTGCTTGGTATTGGTGCCATTGAACCTTTCCCAGGGATGTATCACGATACGTTTTTGCGGATCATATAAAGCATATTCATTGTCCAGCGCCCTGTTCCATCCTCCTTCATTGCCATTGTCCCAGATTACGATTGATGGATGGTTCACATCACGGATGACCATTTCTTTTACCAGTTTTTGTCCTACTACCGTATCATATGCCGCCTGCCAGCCGGTTAATTCATCCAATACAAATAATCCCAATGAATCGCAGAGATCCAAAAATTCTTTATCCGGCGGATAATGGCTCATACGCACAGCATTCATGTTCATTGATTTCATCAACCTTATATCCATTAAATGCACCGCGCGGCTTAGCGTCCTTCCCGATTCCGGCCATTCGCTATGACGGCACACGCCTTTGAAAATTACTTTCACTCCATTAGCATAAAATCCATCTGCCGATCTTAATTCCACCGTGCGGAATCCGAAACGTTCTTTTATCGAATGAATGACCTTGTTACCTTCCCTGACGGATACCATTACCGAGTAAAGATTCGGATATTCCGGGCTCCATAATTTCATACCGGAAAAATGATGACGCAGGATACTGTCGCCAGGTAATAAGCGCAGTGGTTCCCCTACCGGTTTGCCATCAAGTTGAAAAACCTGCGCTTCTATGACTTGTTTTGGCGTGGCATTGCTGTATACCTGCATAAAGAAATCACCATTCGCTTTTCCATCTACTACCACCCGCCTGATAAATGTCTGGGGAACAATCTCCAGGTATACCGGTCTGAAAATGCCACCGAATATCCAGAAATCGGATTTTCGCTCGGCACGGTTAACGGAAGCATTCGCAGAATGCTTGCTTACGGTAACTTCCAGTAAATTGATTTTCCCAAAATATAAAAGGTCCGTGATATCATACCTGAATTGATAAAAAGCTCCCTGGTGAACAGGACCAGCCAATACACCATTGATCTTTACCTCGGTATCTGTCATCGAACCTTCAAATACAATAAATATCCTTTTCCCCTTATGAGCTGCTGCTACGGGAAACTTATATTTATACAAACCCTGTTCATCCGGGTTCTCTGTGTCACGGGAATAATTATAGGTGCCGAATTTCTGCAGCTCCCAGTTCGAAGGCACAGGTATAGTTGACCATTTACCACTATTCATGCCACGGGTACAAAAGAAATCCCATGACACGGTATGATCCTTGTCCTTTCCCGACAAATAATAAAGGATGGTTTGTTGTGCAAAGTTGACCGATGCGATCAACATTAATCCTGTCAGTAGCACGATTCTTTTTCCAGTTTTCATTGTATCAATATTAATTTAACCTGTTCGTATAGTTCCAATAATGATTGTTTTAAAAAGGGCCGGAAAGTAGAAACAATCCGGCGTGTTGCTTAATTGCTGTGCGTCTGAAACCGTTTATAATTTTTTATTTACCTGAAATCAAAATATAATATCCCTGGCTTTACATCATTCCCGCCGCGCAGGAATAGTAAACGTATACCGGTATAACCCTGCTTCAGTAGCATCTTCTTTTTCAGGACCATAAGTATAATTCCCCAATCCCCTGGATTCCCAGTTGGAAGGAACAGCTACCTGCGTCCAGTTGCCGCTGTTACGACCCGCCATACACATAAGCAGCAAACACAAGAATAACCGAAAGGATAGTATCGCTAACCATTTTTTCATTTCATGGGTTTTATCCAACCGTTTACATCAATCCTCATTTACCATATTTCTTCATGATATCCGGCACTTCATCAAGTGTTATCACCAGGTCGTGCCGGTAAACATATTTCAGGTATTCTTTATCTACTTTTTGCAGGTGAGAAGTATGCCATTCCATCCACCAGCTCCACATCGCTCCTTCTTTGAGACAATTATCGGGATTGGGTGGTGTACCGCATTCGTGATATGCAATCGGCATTTGACTACCTACTATGTCTTTTACTTTTTTATACATCGCTGTTTGCGGGCTGTCTCCTACATTATAAGTATCTGCCCCGGCAATGTCTACATATTGTTTGCCGGGGAACCAGGCAGGATCCGGGTTACCGGTATAACAAAGCACCCAGATAAGATTATTGATCTTCCGTTTGTTGACGATATAATCGTATACCGTTATCCAGAGCCGTTTGAAATTTTCCGGTCCTTGTTTCCCCCACCAGAACCAGTTACCATTTAATTCATGAAAGGGCCTCCACAGTACCGGCACATTTGCATCCCGTATCTTCTGCAGCAGGTCTGCTTTTCTTTCCAGTTCATACCAGAACGATTTGTATTGTGGTGTCCCTTCTATAAAAATGCTGTCGATATCAACCGGCTTTTTGCTGTTCTCATATCCTTCGCCGATTGATGGTGCGCCCCAATGCCACATAATCGTAGGAATACCTCCACTCTTCCACCAATCGATAGCATGCTGAACTTCTGCTTCGTTCTCACGGTCATTGATAAAATCCATTCCGCGAATAGCAGGTTGTTTACCTGTGATCTCTTTGATATATTTTAATTCATCGTATCCCCAACTGGCCCACATTTGTCCTGAAAGGATTTTTTTACCGTAGATATCATTCAGGTAACGAAACAATGCTTTGGCTTCTCTGGATGCATCCGGTGTGCAAAGTGCTGTGTTTTTTTGAGCCAATACTGCATTACCAAAACCAGCACAAAGGATAAATAACAGGTATTTCTTAAAAAATTGTTTCATGACTATACTTTAAAATCTTTTTAATCCTGTATTATTTTTTAAGGCGTAGCAATACCACGTCATGCGGAGCTACTACAGGCAGCACAATTTTTTTAGTGGTGCCAAGCTCTTTCTTTCCCCATACATCATGTATCTTATAGGTGATAGCTTTTACATCCAGTGTTCTTTTGGCTACCGGGTCTCCGATAGCTTGTGTTGTCCAGTCAAGAGGTACAGGTTGTGCTGTACTTTTCCGGTTTAAAATACAAACGGCCCAGTCGCCATTCTTCAATGGTTTTATCCATGTTTCCACGCTGTCAGCTGCTGCATATTTCATAGCCTGGATGCCTAATGAATCCTGGTTGATCGCAATGACTTCTTTATTAGTTAAAATGGCATTGGTAGATGCCGGCATTTTTCTGATATCATTACCGGCTATCAGTGGTGCTGCGATCATGCTCCACATAGAGAAATGCGCACGGTTCTCGCTTTCACTAAGGCCATTACCTACTTCGAGCATATCCGGATCGTTCCAATGTCCGGGACCTGCATATTTGCGTAAAGTATCCTGCGATTCCAGGATACGCATTACACCGGAAGCTGACCAACTGCCATATGATTTAACACCTTCAAACTGCGCCGTGATATCACCGGTTGTGCGCCAGATATGTCCTACCGGTTCGGCCCATCTCCAGGGTTTATTCTGGCCCCATTCGCATAAACTGAAAAGTATCGGGCGTCCTGCCAGCTTTAAGGCTTTGCTCATTGTTGTATACGCTTCTTTGGCATTAATGCCTTCACTGCTGCACCAGTCAAATTTTAAATAATCGATTTCTACTGATGCATAGAAACGTGCATCCTGGTATTCATAGCCACGTGTGCCGGGATAACCGGCACAGGTAAGTGTACCTGCACAATTATACAAACCAAATTTCAATCCTTTGGAATGCACATAATCAGCAACGAATTTCATTCCTCTGGGAAATTTTACAGGGTCCGGAACCAGGTCACCGGTCTTTGCATCTCTTTCTTTTGCCATCCATGCATCATCCAATACCAAATAAACATATCCGGCATCTTTCATACCTGAACTCACCATTGCATCTGCTGTTTCCAATACCAGCTTTTCATTGATATTTCCCTGGAACGTGTTCCAGCTATTCCATCCCATCGGTGGCGTCAATGCAAGGCCTTCCCACTTTTGGCCAACCCCTGCCAGGCCAGTAAGTAATCCTATTGCTAAAAAGATCTTTTTCATTATTATCTGCTTTGATTTAAATAAAGGTAGGGTAGCATTTTTCAATTCAGGGAGAAAAAGCCCGCAATCAATTCAAACTCGATTGATGAACGACTGCGGGCACCTGAAATGCTCGATATATAACACAAACTACTGCCAATTAGTAACGGGGTTACCATCCCGGATTCTGGATCATCAATGGTGATTTCCGGATCTCCAATGCAGGGATCGGGAATAAGTATTGCTTGGCCGTCATCGTATGATTGGCCACTCCCAGTACTTCTGTATAGGTATATTTTTTATCCAACGGGCTCCGTGTGATCATCATACCTCGCAAACGTCCGTTATTGACAACTTCCCCTGTTTTCCACCGGCAGATATCATTCCAGTGCACATCTCCTTCGAATACCAGTTCAATATGACGTTCGTTTCTGATAATCTCTCTCATTTCAGTCTGTGTCATACCTGCTTTCAATCCATACAATCCATCACCGCCCGGCTCTATTCCTGCACGGCTTCTTATTTCAATGATCTTATCATACGCTGCCTGTATTTGTCCTACTTCATTCATTGCTTCTGCATAGCTCAATAAGATTTCAGCGTATCGCAACAAGGGCCAGCCCCGGTTAGTTTGGCCACTACTGTTGTTGGCGATGGTAGAATCGCACATTTTACGGCAATAGTACCCTGTATAATTGGGCGCTGCTCCGCTTGGCACATATCCATCACCTGAGGAGTTGGCAATATTAGTAGCCGAAGCGGTTGCCAGGTATGTGAATACAGTATCCTGTCCCGTATTGGCTCGTTGATATCTTGATCCGTTGTAAATGATGGTATAATTGAACCGTGGATCACGATTCGCATACGGGTTAGCCGGATCATATCCCGATGCAGGGTCCGTGATCGCCTTTCCATTATTCATTGGGAAACATTCCACCAGGTTTTGTGTGGGTCTCGTATTGAATGAACCGCTACGTGAAGAAGGAAGATAGTTTGATTCCATATCCCTGTTAGGAGGACGATTAAAGAACAGGATATATTCAGGATTCGGGTAACGTTTCAAAAAGACATTATAAAAACCAAAACCGGGTTTTACATTATTCTCTACATTCAAAGAATAATACCCGGAATTGATCACCGCTAAAGCAGCATCAGCAGCTTTCTGCCAGCGGGTCACATCATAGGTAGGATAACCAGCTACTTTTTTCTGATCTTCTGTAGCACCTGTTATTGCACCGCCATTAAAAAGAGGGCTGGCCGCATGCAAAAGCAAACGTGCCTTCATTGCCATAGCCGAGCCTTTTGTTACCCTGCCAAAATCAATATCCTGGTAACCTGCGGGGTAAGCTGCATTAGGCACCGGTAATAAAGCAGCGGCTTCATCAAATTCTTTACTTATGTACGTAACGCAATCGTCAAAAGTGCCGCGAGGCAAATTGATACTGGCATCTTTATCATATAGAGCATTACCAATCAGGGGCACACCACCAAAGTTGATCACGAGATACGTATAAAAATAAGCGCGCATGAATTTAGCTTCACCTTTTATCCGGCTTTGCATAGCAGCAGATAACGGTGTACCGGGCAAATTCTTAAGTAAAAGATTTACACGGCGGATATTCGCCCAGGGCAGGTCCCATGCATCGGCATGTATAAAACTCTCTGCACTGTAAGCACCCAGGTACAGCGCTACGGTACGACGCGCAGGATTGGCCAGTGTATACTCGGCATCTTCCGTAGCCTGCTCGGTAGTACCATTCTCCCAGCGTGTTTTATAAAAATTAAACGGCATATCCTCGTAAATACGCGTGAGGAAAGCCATGGTGCGCGCACTATCTGAAAAAACAGCTTTCTCATCAAGGATGGTATTTGTCTTATCATCCAGGAATGATTGTTTCTTACAGGAAACCAGCGCTGCAAAAACAAGGAACAACAACAAATATATCTTTCTCATTATGCTAGTATTAATCATTTAAAAAATTACATTCACGCCTACGTTAAATACTTTTTGCGGAGGATAAACAGTTCTGTCTGTAAAAGGTGTTACTTCCGGGTCCATGTCATACAGCTTGAAAAATTTTGACCATGTCACCAGGTTATTACCATTGACATACACTCTCATATCACTGATCTTCATCGAACGTACCCAACGTGCAGGAAGGGAGTAGGAAATATCTGCAGTCCGCAAACGCAGGTATTTACCCGAGCGTGACCAAAAGGTTGAATTCTGACCCGGATCGCTGATACCACGCAATTGGGTTAAAATGGGATATTGCGCATTATCCCCCAGTTCCGGGGTCCATGCGTTGGCGTGTACACTGCGAAGATTGGAAGAGAAAGCACGGATCGCTTCTTCGATACCACTCACACTGAAATCGCCCGTGCCCTGGAAGGACGCACTTACCCGCAGTTTTTTATATCCAAGTTGTATCTGAAACCCATAATTTAGTCTTGGCAAATTAGGCGCCCCGAAAAAGCCGCGATCAAATTCATTCACCACACCATCTTTATTGATGTCTTCATATTTGAGATCACCGGCGTGTACAGGCGTGATGCCCCCTGTTGTTACTTTGGGGCTCGCCGCTACATCAGCCGCATCTTTATAATATGAACCCGTCCATTTATACATTAACAGCGATCCGATACTCTGACCTGTCAACTGCTGGTAATTATAAATGGTTGGCACCTCATCCAGTTCCATGATCTTATTCTTCGCATACGAATAAGTGGCTCTGACGGAAAAATCAAAGTCTTTTCCGATCCGGTCGTGGTATGTGATCTCTGCTTCATAACCCCTGTTATTCACTTTACCGATATTGACAGGAGGCAATGTTTGTCCCAATATCTGTGATACAGTACCTCTTTGTGTCAGGATATCATACCTGTCTTCGTTGAACCATTCCAGCGTACCGGAGATCTTGTTGTTCAATACTCCGAAGTCCAGAGCGATATTGGTTTTGCCGGCTTTCTCCCAGGTTACATCAAGATTAGGCAAAGTGCCTTCCTGCAGGTTGGTAAAAGGATTGGAAGAGGTTCCGAAATTGGCCTGGGCGATACGGTTTAGAGGAAATGAAGTAAGACTGGTATTGCTGTTGCTCCAGCCAGTAGTATTATATCCAAAACTTTGGCGATAATAATAAGTAAACGCATTGCCGATCTGGTCATTCCCTACAATACCATACGAACCTCTTAGTTTTAACAGGTTGATCGCAGGAAATAAGTTTTTGAAAAAATCTTCCTCTGCTATATTATAACCAACCGATACCGCGGGAAACAAACCAAAACGTTTGTTGCCCTGGAACCGATCGGAACCATTATAAGCCATATCAAATTCCACCAGGTATTTTTGTTTAAAATCATACCCGATCCTGGTAGAGATGCCCTGGAAGTTGTTGGGAATAAAATTATAGTTTACGTCTGAAGTCGTAAATGTTTTGGTATTGCGGTTCAGCAGGGCCAATCCATAAAAGTGATGGGATCCGAACGTGCGGTCATAACTGGCCTGTGCCTGCATAGTGAAATCACGGAAGGTCGAACGCGGTGCATAACTGAGTGTCAATGGCTCTGTACGATATACGTTAACATCTCTTGCCGCGTAAAGGTTATTTACCGGATCATATACAAATGAAGGGAAATTCTGCCTGGTTACGTTACGTCCATAATTATAGTTACTGCCGTATGAGACGAGACCTTTAACAGCCAATCCTTTGGTGATAAAATCCAGCTTTTCGGTAACAGAAGCAACAAAGTTCATGTTGTCCTGGAAATTGCGTTCGTACCCATCGAGGTTTAATCTTCCTACAATATTATTGGCATCATAAGTAGTTTGCCCTTTCTGCCAGTTACTATAACCCCAGCTTCCGTCAGGATTTTTGATCGGGTAAGCAAAGGGAGCCAGGGAAAGAAAACTGCTGTATTCATAAAATGCATCATTCTTATCACCATTTACTTTGCCATTGTAACGGAGACTGGGATTATTCACAGCACTGGTATTACCATAGAGATCCACGCGAAAGTCAAGATTTTTAGAAGCATGAATATCGAGGTTGGAACGATAGTTGAATCTTTTATTATAATAATTACCATCGACACCCTGTCCCTTGCTGAAATCATTCAGGATACCACCCTGGTTGATATACCCGACCGATACAAAATATTTTACTGTATTGGTACCACCTTGTATATCGAGGTTGCTTCTTGTCTGGTGACTGAATTTGCGGAAGAGTACCGATTGCCAATCCACATCCGGGTGCCCGTAAGGATCAGTACCATCCTGGAACAATTGTAAATCGGTAGCCGTAAAACGGGGCTGATAATTGGAAACCGGTGAAGCAGAATATTTATTATCGTTGATCTGCGACTGGTTATACAAGGATGCTGTCTGGTAAGCATTCAGGTATTCCGGCATGATAGTCGGCTCCATTGTTGCGTATTCAGAACGAAGTGATATCTTAGGCGATCCTGTTTTGCCACGGCGTGTAGTCACCACCACTACTCCATTGGCTCCCTTGATACCATACACCGCAGTAGTGGCAGCATCTTTTAATATACTGATGCTTTCTATTTCATTCGGATCGAGTTGTGCAAACAGGTCGGCTGAATATTCGATATCATCCACAATGATCAACGGTGTACCGGCACTGGAGAAGGTACTGATACCACGGATAAAGAAAGCAGCGCCATCAGCGCCCGGTCTGCCCGAGCGTTGTTGTGCAGAAAAGCCCGGCAATTTTCCTACCAACCCGTTTTGCAAACTGGCTGATGGATTTTCACGCAGTGATGTACCGCTAACTGTACTCACCGAACCGGTCACGGTTACCTTTTTTTGTCGTCCATATCCTACTACTACTACTTCATCCAATCCTTTGGGATCGACATTCATTTTAACAATTACCGTAGCAGATGATGCATTTACTTCCATTGGCAACATACCGACAGAAGTTATCACTAATGTATTGGAGTTACGTAGAGTAAGCGAAAAAGTACCCTGGGCACTGGTAGCAGTAGCATTATCGGCTGCTCCTTTTTCAGCCACGGATGCACCGACGAGGGGTGCGCCACCCGCATCCGTTACCACGCCGGTTACCTTGTGGCCCTGTGCCATCAGCCTGCCAAAGGGCAAAGAAGAAAGCACCAACAGAAATAATATCAACTTTTTCATTGCAGTATAATTTTAGAAAGTTTTAATCTGGTTTGTTACCATCCCGGGTTTTGATCAAGCGCCGTATTTTTTGTCACCTCGTCGATCGGTATAGGCATGAGGTATAACCGGTCATTGAACACGGGGTTCGCCACCACGATCGGCTGATAGGTATAAGCCAACGGAGTAACAGAAGTGCGGGTGATCTTCATTCCATACAAAGGCGCATTCAAATACACAGACGCTGTTTTCCACCTGCGCAGGTCCCAGAAACGATGTTCTTCAAAAGAGAGTTCTACTCTTCTTTCATTCCTGATCAGGTCGCGCATTTCTGCCTGTGTAATAGCCGCTTTGATACCATACCTGTTATCGGCACCAGCTGTAATACCGGCTCTCTTTCGGATCAAAATGATCTGCAATGCTGCCGCTTCCGGATCCCCCAATTCATTTTGCGCTTCTGCCTGGTTTAATAATATTTCAGCGAAACGGAAGATGATGAAGTTGTGACTTTGTGTAGAATAAGAAGTACTGTTGCTAAAATCCGCCATGTATTTGCGCAGGTAATATCCTGTTTTGGTTTGCACCGTCGTCGCATTCGTTTTATCTAATCCTCCTTCAAATGTTTCTACGCTTCTTGACAGCCATTTCATACCATTATAAAATACGGTTGCATCAAGACGCTTGTCACGACCCGCGTATGGATTATTAGGATCATATCCCGAGGCAGGATCCGTAATCGGCAACCCGTTCAGCATGGTGAAAGCATCGACAAGATTTTGCGTAGGACTGGTACGGCCTCCGTTCTGTGTACCATTGTTAGAATAGCCTACCGGCCCGTTATTGAGTTCTATGTCAAAATTGTTGACCGACTGTTTGGCAAATATTACTTCCGCATTTTTCTTGGTAGTAAATACGCCGGCAAATGAAGAGGATAATGTATAATATGAAATGGCCCTGAACTCTATCGCAGCGTCCACGACTTTCTGCCATCGTGCAGGGTCAGCCGTGGTATAGCCAATCAATCCTTTTGTCTTTTGTGGACTGGCCGGAGCACCCCCATTAAAATAAGGGCTGGCAGCATACAAGTATACCCTGCACTTCAGTGCAATGGCGGCACCTTTGGTAATATGCCCCCAATCTGTATCCGGAGCAGGATCGGCACCCAGGTCGCCTTTGATAGCGTCACACTCACTGACTATATACGCAACAGTTTGATCAAATGTATTACGTGGTAGTTCAAGATTATCTTCCAGTGTAAATATCCTGTCGGCCACCAGTGGCACACCGCCATATCTTTTCAATAATTCGAAATATAAAAAGGCCCTGATAAAACGTACTTCCGCTTTCCATTTGGCCAGGTTGACAGGAGTGGTAGGCACTTTATCAATGTTGGAAAGAAAAATATTCGCCTGCCGGATACCATAATAGGTATTGCTCCAGTAAGCATCTGGGTTTTGTACAGAACTCACCAGGCCGTTGGTATAATATTCAACGGTGGTATTATTCCTGGAAGGCACGGCATCATCGGTAGCGGCATCTAAAAAATCACCGCCTACGCGGTTAAAACCAGTCGGTATAAAATTGTAAACATTATTCAGGAACTGTTGTGCAAATACGGCATTCCTGTCATTCACATCCCAGATCAGGTTGCTCGTGATACGTTCACGTGGCTCTTTTTCCAAATCCTTTTTACAAGAACTGGTTAGGAGCAACAGACCTATACAGAGCGAGCAAACTATTATTGATTTGTTCATTGTTAAAAGTTTATCGTTAAAGTTTCACGTTGATTCCGAAATTGATGACACGTTGTATCGGGTAAGTGCCATACACTTCGGGATCAATATCCTTCAGGCTGGTTTTGGTAAGCAGGTTATATCCGTTCACAAACAATCGCACCGAAGAAAGTTTGGCCCTGCGGATCAAACGATCCGGCAGTGTATAACCAACCTCTACACTTTTTAACCGCAGGTAATCACCTTTTTTCATGTAGAAAGAAGAGAATGCCTGGTTATTTGAATTGGCACCAATACCCAGTCTTGGATAGGATGCATCGGTATTATCCGGGGTCCATCTGTCAAGATTTGCCTGATACGCCTGGCCCAACCCCCCGTTCTGAAATTCAAATTGTGTGATATAACGGTTACGGTTAGCAACACCCTGCAATAAAGCACTGACATCAAAACCTTTCCAGTTGACACCCATATTCACACCATAAGTCGTTAACGGTTTACCGGAACCGATAGCCGTCTGATCAAATTGATTGATCACACCATCGTTATTCAGATCCCTGTATTTGATATCACCAGGCTGTGCTTTATAACCACTCAGTGTAGCGCTGCTGGCTATTTCTGCATCTGTCTGGAACAGGCCTTCTGCTATATAACCGAAGGGACGTCCTACCATTTCACCCGTGCGGCGGTTATAGGCATAAGGAAGATTGGCCTCATCAAAGAATACTACTTCTGACTGCTGAATGCTGGCATTCGCCGAAATAAAGTAATTGACGGCTCCTCTTGTTTCTTGCCAGGATAAGTTAAAGTCCATACCTGTGTAGCGGTTCTCACCAATATTCTCATTAGGATAATTGATCCCTAATAAAGTGGTGCTGCGGCCACGCTGCATAAGCAAGTCATAAAATTTGTTATTATAATATTCCACGGTAAACGCTAACCGGTTATTCAGCAGATCACCCTGCAGACCCACATTGAATTTGTTCGCTTTCTCCCAGGTTATACCGGGATATGCCAGGTTAATCTGTGAAAGTGTACTGACAGCACCGGCAGATGTTCCGAAATAAACCTGTGCAGCATTATTATAGCTCTGCACATAGGAGTAATAACCGGGATTATCCCATCCTGATTTTCCATATGATGCATAAAGTTTCAGGTTGCGCATCCACGCGACACCATTGGCAAATTGTTCCTTGCCGATATTCCAGGTAGCGCCTATAGCAGGAAAAAATCCTCTTTTGGTGCTGCCATTTGCCGGGTAACGGTTAGAACCATTATAACTAACCGCTGTTTCCACTACATATTTCTCTTTATAATTGTAAGCAACCCTGCCTGATGTTCCGGAAATAATATAAGGAAGATCAGAACCTGAGACCATGTTATCACGATTGTACATCAGTAATACATCGATCCCATGGTCCTGTTTGAATGTATGCTGATACCCCAGCGAACCTTCTGCATAGGTAGAACGGCCCTGTACTGCTAATCCATTTGTATTAATCTGATCATTCACAATTCCTATTGGTGAATACCCGGCACCATTTGCTTTATAGGCAACAAATACTTTTGTCCGCGTAATATTTTCTGTAAGGTTGGAAGAATAAGATAATCTTGCTTTTACCCAAAGACCAGGTGTGATATCATCCAGCGTACGTTTTAAATTAAAATCGGCAAGGATATCGCGGCGGTAACTTTGACGGTAACCCGAACCGGTTGATAACCCCTGCAGATTGCCCGATTGGGTTGTATTTGCTACATTAAGATTCGTTGTCTGGTAATCCGGACTTCCACCCAGGCTGCCATTCTCGTTGTAAACCGGATAGGCATTGCCGGGTGTATTTAATATTCCCGAAAATATTGTTCCTACTGTACCACCTGGCTCATTACTATTGATGATACGACCGAGGAGGGAAATACCTGCCGTCAATTTGGGTGTAATCGTCAGGTCAATATTTGTACGGGCGAGATAGCTTTTCAGCCAGTTGTTGGTAGGATATACATTTGCTGAATTTTCTCTCAGCAATCCCTGCTGATTCAAATGTTCCAGTGCTACAAAAAAGCGGGAGAACCGGTTGCCACCGGTAGCATTAAAACTATACCGGTTAATCATAGATGAGCTTTTCAGTAATTGCGATTGCCAATCCACATCAGGATGACCAAATGGATCGGTGCCATTCTGGTAAGCGAGCAGATCGGCATCATTGTACAGCAAACGTTTCAGTGCCGTATCATTGGCCTGGCGCACCCGCAGTTCATTATTTACCGCTTCATTGCGCAAACGTGCATAATCATAGGCCCCCAATACCTTGGGCAATCCCAATGGTGTTTGTACGCCGGATTGTGCCGTGAATGAAATACTGTTGGCTGCATTAGCTCCTTTTCTTGTGGTGATCATCAATGCACCGTTCGCACCCCGTACACCCAGCATCGCCGTTGACACCGCATCTTTTAATAGCGTGACCGATTCTATTTCTTCGAGATCAAGGGTGGTAAGATTGCGCACTACCCCATCGATCAAAACAATCGGCGCACGTCCGTGTAAGGTAATGTTAACGCCATCCGAACCGGGCTGACCAGAAAATTGCTCGGAATAAATGCCGGTTAGCCTTCCTGTCAGGGCATTCAATACATTGGTCACCGGTGCTTTTATCAAATCAGTACGATACACTACATCGATAGAAGCAGCCGTGAGAGCAGAGGTCGTGGAATAATAAGGAAAATTCACCACCCTGTTTTTTGCAGAGTCAGGTGCGAGACGATTGACAGAATCAGCGGAAGAAAGATTATCCTGCGCCGATACATTTGTTACAGACAACCATAAAATGGTTGTAAGAAAAAGTAGCCGGGAAAGTGGATGTCTATTTCTCATACAGCATTATATCTGATAAATATTATTTGATTATTATTTTGGAAGCAGTCAGTTTTTGAATAGTGGCAGCACTATCAGCCAACCATGGTTAAGAACTGTTCTCATCTTGTTTGTTTCTTTTCATACTAGCAGTTTAGGTTGTTTAAAAAGTCAATACTGGTTAAATCGTTATAGGCGCACCTTGTTATTGGTCATTGATTAAATAATACCGCATACCAGGAAAAGAAACAACCCCGTATTGAACAGTACCACTGCTTGCCCGGTCCTTGTTTTACGGTGATTGTTTCTTTACCTGGTACCACCGTACAATCGGTAGCGGTATTGTTGCTATAAGTGGTTATGCAATGGCTGGAATAAAGGGCCTGTTGATAGGCCCATACGTTTATGTGGATAATATTTCCGGGGAATGGTAGCAGGGAAAAAGCGATGACAGCATTACGGGATTCGGCAACCCTTTCCGCTCCCTTTTGGCTCGTTCGGGCATAGGCCAGGAACATACACAGCAGGAAAATAATCAGCAAGCTAACCCTCATATACAAGAATCGTTTTGGCGTTGTTAAAGACACCTAAAACTATTTTTTTTGGGTATGCAGACAGGTATCGCTATGTTCAGAACTAGTGCCTCAAATGATAAAAGGGAATGATAATCAGGATGTTCGCAAAAGAAGAGAGCGGAATTGAACAAATGAGACCGTACTCATTCAGCTTTTCACCGCGTGGTAATACAGAGGTGGCACAGAGTTCACTTATTTGACAAATTGTATGTGTACTATATTCCTGTGATCTTATGTTGTAAAACAATATAAAGAAACTACCCGAGGTTGATCGGGTCCTTGCCGGCTTCGTTATCGGACTGGTATTGTGAAGGCAGAATATTAAACTCCTCTTTAAAATACTTGGTAAAGTTTTTAGGATTGCGGAACCCTACTTCGTAAGCTATTTCCGAAATGGTCATCTGGCTTTTTCGCAACAACTGTGCACCACGCTTGAGCCTGATGGAACGGATAAACTCTAATGGGCCCTTGCCTGTCAGGGATAATATTTTAGTGTACAACCCCACCCGGCTCATATACATTTCCCGGCTCAATTCTTCTACCGAAAAATCAAAATTGTCCATATTCTTTTCAACGATCGCAAGCGCCTGCTTGATAAACTGTTCATCCAGTGGTGTAATGGTCACTTCGCTCGGATTGACCTCGATCTGTTTACGAAATTTCCGTTGCAATAATTTTTGCTGGCCGAGCAGGTTCTTTATGCGGGAATCCAATATCTGGAACGTAAAAGGTTTGGCGATATAATCATTGATACCAACCTGGTAACCTTTCAATTGTGTTTCTTCATCCCCCATCGCAGTCAGTAATATCACAGGAATATGTGCGGTATCAACCCCGTTCTTAATCCTTCGTGCCAGTTCAATGCCATTTACTTCCGGCATCATGATATCGCTGACGACAAGATCAGGATTTACCGCTTGTATCTTTTCCCACCCTTCTTTACCATTTATAGCTTCTTCTACCTGGTAATACAGTTTCAGGTTGTCTTTCAGGTAAGTCCTGAAATCTTCATTATCTTCTACCACCAGCAGAGTTTTCTTTTTACCTCCCCGCGTTTCTTTATGAGCTTCTTCTTCTGTCTCGCTGATAGTATCCGGTAACGGCGTTTCTCCGGGTGTATCCGGACCATGGGAATCATGGATCTTCCAGACTGGTAATGCTACACTGAAACAAGTTCCTTTACCGGGTTCACTCGTAACAGATATGGTACCATTGTGCAACCGTACAAATTCTTTGGTAATAGCCAATCCGATACCACTGCCCTGGTTGACCATGCTGGCAGGCACCTCATCCTGGAAGAACCGATCGAAGATGCGGTCATGTTTATCCGCGGCAATACCAATACCGGTATCACAAACCTGGATCGTCAGGGTATGATCTTCCCTGGTATTATTATAAAAGAGGTTCACACTTACTTTACCGTCGTCATAAGTATATTTAAAGGCGTTGGAAAGCAGGTTGAACATGATCTTTTCCAGTTTATCCTTGTCAAAATAGATCTCAAGTGATTCCACGTTGGAGGCAAAGGCAAATTCAATATGTTTTTTATCTGATAAATCTGAAAATGAATAACTGATCTCTTTGAGAAACCGGACCACATCACCAGCTACCGGGTATAATTTAAATTCCTGCACTTCCATCTTCCGGAAGTCAAGCATCTGGTTGACCAGTTTCAATAACCGCTGGGCATTACGTTGTACAAGATGCAATTGCTTCTTCTTATCCGGGTCGGGTGTACTCCTGATGATGGTATCCAGTGGTGAAAGTATCAGGCTAAGAGGAGTGCGGAATTCATGGCTGACATTGGTAAAGAATTTTGTTTTCATAGCATCCAGCGCCTGCATACGTTCAGCCTCATGCCGTTGCTTTTCCACTTCATATTTCATTCTTCTCCGTTGTACAGTGATCTTGCGGATCACATAAAATATACCGGCAGCGATGACTATATATATAAAGTAGGCCCAGGTAGTTCTCCAGAAAGGAGGATCAATGATAATGGCAAGCTGTTTCTCCGGCGTCCATTCATTATTGGCATCCAGCATTTTTACTTTCAATACATAACTTCCGGGATCGAGATTGGTATAGGTAGCTTTCCGGCTGCTGCCATCTGTATAGAGCCAGTCATTATTAAACCCTTCCAGCTTGTACGCATATTTATCGCGGCTTCCATGTGAAAAATCCAGGGCGGCAAATTCGATAGAAAAAACATTTTCTTTATATTTTAAATGCACCTGTCTGGCATTGGTCAACGCTTCATGAAGAAGAACGCGGTGATTGATTTCTTCGCCGGGCTCGATATTATTATTTAATATCTGCAGGCTGGTAAAAACAATATTGGGTTTTAAACGATGCCTGACAATATTGGAAGGATCGAGGATATTAAATCCGCCGGGGCCTCCTACCAGTAATTCACCGGTGCGCAATTTCAGCGCTGCATTCTCATTGAACTCGCGGCTTTGCAGGTTATTGGTCTCATCATAATTAATAACAGAAAAGTTCAGCGTGGAAATATCTTTCGCACTATCCGGAACAAGATTATACAAACCGCTTGGCGAAGTGATCCATAGATGTTGCCGGTTATCTTCCAGTATTGTCAATATTGTATTATCGGGTAATCCCTGTGAAGTGGTGAATGTGCGGAATTTCCCGGTGGCTTCGTCAAATACCACCAGTCCCTCTCTTGTTCCGATCCATATCCAGCCCCTGCTGTCTTCCAGCAAAGAAATAATGTTATCGTTATTACTTAAGGCATAATGTACAGGTTTGGGATTTTTCTTATAGAATACGTCAATCCCATGCGAGGTACCGATCCATAAATTGCCTTTCCTGTCCTGCATCAGGGTTGAAATATAATTGGCCTGTATAAGCCCGGTGCCATCGCTTTTTGCCTGGTGATGTATGAATTTCCCGGTGGCAGGATCAAATAGCTCCAGTCCACCCGATAAGGTCCCGATCCACATATTATATTTATCATCCTGGAATATTTCCCATACACAATCATCTGCAAGGCTGGCAGAATTATTGGGATCATGCTTGTAATTGACAAATCCTTTTCCATCAAACCGGCTCAGCCCACCGAAATAACTGCCCGTCCAGAGCTGCTCTTTCTGATCGATCCACAAACTTACAATCACATTATTGCTAAGACTATGTGGATCAGCAGGATTATGCACGTACTGCTTAAAAGTGTTTTGCTTCCTGTTAAAATAGATCAATCCTCCCCCATTGGTACCGATCCAGATATTTCCCTTTCCGTCCTCTACAAAACGGTTGACATCATCATAAGGAAGACCGCTGACATTTATATAAGAATGCCGGTAATGTGGGAAATGCACCAGGTTTTCATCAAGATAATTTACACCTTGCTTATAAGTGCCGATCCAGATAACACCTGATTGATCTTTATATAGTGTATTGATACTGTTCTGACTTAAACTCTTACTGCTTTTGGGATCGGCTGACAAATAACGTACGCTGAAGTTATTACGCTTATCAACCAGGTTGATGCCGCCATGGTCCGTCGCCACCCATATTATTCCCTGGCTATCCTGGGTAATTCCCTTGATAATACTATTGCTTAAACGACTGGGACCACTGTTATCTGTCAATGTTTGTATGGTTTGCTGGTCAGGGCGAAAAAGAAAAACTGCATTGGGTAGTCCTCCTGCCCATATCCAGACATCATCATCTGTATCGATAAAACAACTATAAAGAAAATTCGTTTTGCTGAGCGCATGCAGCGCTTCACTCCGCTGGATCACTTTTCTGGAAACGGGGTCTAATTTTTCTATGATCCCGTTACGATGCACCATCCATATATTGCCTTTGCTATCTTCCCTGACCGCAGCCACATGATTGCTGGCAATACTTTCTTTATCATTTTCACGGTGCTGTATAGCCATTGTCTTACCGGTCAAAGGCGAATATTGATAAACACCCAGAGTATCGAAAAGGAACCAGTAATTAGCATGACTGTCCCTGACAATCCTGAGTACATTCTCCTGGGGCATGGAAAGCTCAGCCAGGTATTTTTTGTAATTTCTATCAAATCGTTCTGTCCTGGGACAATAAATACTGGGATTGTACCCCCCTATCCAGATCTTCCCTTCCGGTAATGAAAAAAGATTAGGAATACTGTTATCCTGGATAGTTGTACTGTCATTACTATCACTACGAAATACCTTAAAGGAATAGCCATCATAGCGGTTCAGTCCCGATACGGTACCAAACCAAACAAATCCTTTATCGTCTTTCAATACCGCATTTACCTGGTTATTGGAAAGACCATCATAGGCATCAATCCTGGAAAAAGCATATTGCTCCGTTTGAGCAGCGGCAGTATAAAACAACAATCCAAAAAATAATAGTGGTACAATGTTTCGCATCTTCAATATCTTTTTTACAATTCTCCAGGTCCAATAAACAACACGCATTAGCACACAGCTAAGATATTACGCAGGAAGGTTGCCTGCAATTTGAATCAAATCTGTCATTTAAAAAAATATGTTGGGACGCATCAGTATTAGGCCTGTAAACCTGATGCTATGCAATCGGATTAAAAAATTATGAATCAATGGATAGGCTGAGGCAGGAATATAGAGGAAAGGAGTTTGAATCATTGCTGCCCGGTAAAAATTTTTCAGCTGGCAGCAAACATATACCTTATCATACAATGTAAAAACTTATCTTGCTTATTTCCACATATTCTCCAATGTCTCTACAACAACTGTAAACGTAAATAAATTGCCTGAATAGTTTAATCCTGACGCAATGAGGCGCATACTTATTAGCTTACAGGTAGCGGCCAGGCTAGAGAATGGAAATATAGTTATCAGTAACCGGCGCCCCAATGAGATTCAAAAGCCGGGGGGGGCTGGCCAGGTGCTGTATAACTACCGGAAATGACCCCGGTAAAAAATCAGCATGGATACTACGCCAATGGGCAGATCCTGATATGGGCCGGCTTCTTCGATACAATTACTGGATGAACCAGCTATTAAAAAATATAAATGACTATTTCAGACCAGGCAAAATGAGCAACCTTTTTTATTTCCTTTGCACCCTGTCGATAGTAGTATTGACTGCAGGTATTATCAGCAGTCATACATCAATTCAAAATGCTACAAAAAAATGGGCTGCTAAAAATACGGCACCGTTATTTACCGAAGATTTTGAAAAAGAAAAATTAGATAGCCGTATCTGGACACAATTGATTACAGGTAAAAACAGCATTGAGATACAACATAGTAAAGTGGCGCATGGAAAAAATGCATTGCTGGTACATTGTCCGGGAGCAAGCAATAAGACATGGGCATTTATCACTACCCATAAAATACCTGCTTCATTGCGCACACATCACTTCGGGCGCGCGTATGTATACATGACGCAACCTCCGAAACGACATACTATATTTATTATGGCCGGAACATCCGGTTTTCCCAATAATAAATACCAGGAAATAGCTACAGCAGAAAATAGATGGCAATTAACCTATGTTGACCTGACGCCTGAACATGGTTATGAAGATTATCATTGTGGCAGCGGATTACCTGTCAACAAATGGGTCTGTCTCGAGTGGGAATTCAATGATCATCCCAATCACACGGCTATATGGGTAGATGGCAACCCGGTTTTTGAAACTGATTTTACATTCAAACCTGATGGCAATAAACAGGACCTGGTAGGCGGATTTACTGAATATACATTTGGCTTCCGTCTCTGGGGCGATGCCTTTGCCCCTTTCGATATATATTTTGATGACATCGCATTAGACACAAAACGTATCGGACAATTGGAAAAATAAAAGCCTTTGCCAATCTATAATTCCCTTATCCATATATTCCGGAAGCTAACCAGGTTGTGATGATCCTGCAAGAGTAATGGTTCTTTGGCTCCATGTTTCTCATATTTAAGCACACCTATGAACTGCATCGGCCCCCATAGTTCTACATTATTCTGCACCAGTATTCCATTTTGAAAAACGGTCATCCGTGCAGCGGATTTCAGTGAACTATCCTGGTAAAATTGTGGCGCGATAAAAACAATATCATAGGTCTGCCATTCACCCGGCGGGCGACATACGTTTACCATAGGCATGTGCTGTTTATAAATACTGCCAGCCTGTCCATTGGAATATGTCGGATTGTTATAAGAATCGAGCACCTGTAATTCATACCGGCTCATTAAGAAGATGCCACTATTACCTCGACCCTGTCCGCTATCTTTTACTATAACCGGTGTTCTCCATTCAATATGTAACTGGCAATCACCAAAAGATTGTTTTGTCCGGAGATCACCTGAGAAGGGGACAACAGTCAGGTAGTTGTCGTCTGTTTTCCAGTCAAACGGTTTGCCATCCTTATTGATCCAGTTCACACTGTCTTTTTTTCCATTAAATAAAACAATAGCATCAGAAGATGCATCTGTCGATGATTTGCCCGGCGTTATTACACGTGGTACCGGGTTCCATATCTCTGTCAGTTTAGGATCGCCCTGGTGTTGTTGTGAAAAAGCAGGCAGATGCAGGACAAAGCCAGCCAATAGAATGAATACACGTTTCATGATTGCGTTATTATAATTTCCTGATTTTTACATTACGATAATAAATCTCTGAGTATTCCGATTGCAATAACAATCTGCCCCATTTTGTACTCGCTTCCTCTCCTACATTCACAACTGTTCCATTGACGACATGTACGCATTTACCATTGGATGAAATGATCTCTACGGTGTTCCATTCACCATACGGTTTCTCACCATCTGCTTTCTTTGTCATTCTTGTATGATCAGCCGGCACATTTTGCTTTCCATCTACTTTGATGGTGCTGAAGCCGAGCAACCAGGTGTCACCTACATCACCTTCCTGTATCTGGCACTCGATCGATTGGGGCCAGATGGAATCAGGTTCATTCATCGGTATGTTATAACATACTCCTGCATCGCGTTTGGCAGTTTCGCGTGGCGGCCATCTCTTTTCACCCCATTTGAAATCAACTTTGAAA
Source organism: uncultured Bacteroidota bacterium (assembly GCA_946479615.1). Next base: position 65,700 of record CAMLGR010000005.1, read on the forward strand.
TGGAAATTATTATATCCGCTATCGGTGATCATATACCCAAGGTCCTTACCAAGCACATGCAATACACTGTCTTCTATCCTGAAGTTGTTATCAGGATCTTTACCCACTCCGATATCTTTCATAAAGGTGTGCCAGCCTTTAAGATTCTTTCCATTAAAAATAAATGTGAATGGATCTTTGGTGACCGGCGCAATATTTTTCACGACAAAAACATAATCATTATAGTCGCCATTTTTTGCTTCCTCAAAACAAACCAGGTATGTATTTACGACTGGTTTTCCTGCCGTATTACGCAACGGATAAATTCTTGTTGCATGTACAGCATTCGCAGGAAATAACAACATATTCCATACATCTTCTGAGTACGCAGTATGAGTAGGACCTGTAGCATAAAAACCAAACGAACGGGTACCAGGATCAAACGACCTGCTACCGGATGCAATGGCAGGAAATAAAACCTGGTGCTCAGGATAGATGCCTGCTTTGGCTAAAATACCAACCTGGTGTTTACTGGGTGTTGCTGCTGAATCGATATAATACCCGAATGGCAGTTCAAAATCCGGTGAATACCTCGCTACCGGAATGATCTCTACTTTTCCGTTACCTGCTTTTTTAAAAAGAGCGGAAGACAATTCTTCACCTTGCAATTCGGGGCGGCTATTATTAGCCAGTGTTTTCCATCCTACATTTACCTGATAGCCCAATGCTTCTACGATGTTTGCCAGCGTGGCCTCGTTCTCTCCTTCCAGCCCATTCGAACTAAGACCCGTGAGATTAATATCAGCCATGATATTGCCGGTTGCAGCTTTGATCTGCAATTTGGCCCGTGTGATCCCCAGAAAATTTACTGATGGCGAAAACGCAACAATCAATTTTCCTTTTGCCCAGGATAATATCCGGAAGCTGGCACTATCGCCACTTATAAATTTTGCTGCTTTTGCTGTTGATGGCAATACTACGGAATCAACTTTACTAACTGTTCCTTTAATAGCTGAAAAGACAAGTTCCTTTTTAACAGGCTGCGCCTGGGCATGGATCGCTATCCCATTGATTAAGATAAATAAGATGGCAAATAAATGTTTCGGGGTAATCATATTCATATAGAGATGTGGTTTATTGCAAATTGATTGTATTAGCTCCCGGTTCACTGAATCGTTTACACCATTACCAGGAATTACAAATCCTGCATAGCAGTTTTCATAATCGTTCTATTCTTAAATCCTTCAGATGATTCAATACTGAAATTTTCTGCATTTTTCAAAACGATCCTCTTGGTATTTGTCACAGGTTTTACTTTTATGCGAAATAACCTGGCTTCTTTTACATCATCCAGTATAATAGCCGGCCTGACCTCGTTTCCCATATAAGTTACTTCCACATTATTCAGTTGAATATCTTTTACATGACGGATGAAGAATCCGTATGCCGGCATGATCCCCATCTTTGCAGGTTCGGGGTATCCTTTTTCATTTTCAGGCACTATGACTGGTATGCTTGCAAATGAAGAATCCATCTGGCGGTAATAGATTTTTATATTCTCCAGCCGCACATCTTCAATGATCTTTCCCGGCAGCCCACT
>CAMLGR010000006.1 GCA_946479615.1 uncultured Bacteroidota bacterium
GTAGATTGTCCTTTATCGAGATAAGTACGCGTTGGATAATATTGCGCCAGTGTGCTGCGATATTCTTCCGGTGTCAGGTAACGGTGATCTTCAGCTGCTACTTCCGTAGACACATAGCTATTGAGTTCAAATTTTACCTGGCCGATATCCGGACGTTTCGTTGTAATTAATATAACACCATTGGTCGCGCGTGTTCCATAGATCGCTGCAGCAGAACCATCCTTCAATACGTCGAATGATTCGATCTGGTTCGGATCAAGCATATTGATATTGGCATCGAGTACTCCATCCACGATGATCAATGGGCTTTTACCGGCAGAAAGTGTATTCAATCCACGCAGTTGCAATTGATATCCACCATTGGGATCGCTGCCACCCTGTTGCGTGATGCTAAGACCCGGCACTTTACCCTGGATCAATCCCATCGGGTTGGTAACATTGCCTTTATTGAAATCGCGGGCCTTGATCGTGGCAACCGAACCTGTTACTTCTTTTTTAGTAACAGTACCATAACCAACGGCCACTACTTCTTCGAGCTGGTTATAGATCTTTTTCAATTGAGCCGATATGCTCAATTGATTTTTATAATTCACTTCGACCGGCTCATACCCTACAGAAGAGATCTGTAATACCTGGCCCGGAGCCACGGTGATATGGAAAACGCCTTTCTCATCTGTTTGCGTCGACACCTGTGTGTTTTTCACCGTCACGGTAGCACCGGCCAGTGGTTTTGCATCCTCATCTACTACATTGCCGGCAATGGTTTGTTGCGCCGAAGCAGGTAAAGCAGATGCGAATAACAATAGCAGCGGCAGTAAGCAGGCTGCAAGCTGCCGCAGGTTCTTATTTACTTTGTCTTTCATATGCAGTCAATTTAAAAATGTAAGAATGTTATTGTATGTACAGTAAATTGATAAAGATTAGTAGTGGAACCGGTCAGGAAGAACCGGCATAAATGATCAGGGCGATCCCCGCGATGAACAGCAGGAACATTCCTGCAAGCAACCAACTGACCTGTTTGGAGGAATTACGGAACTCTTTCCAGACAACCACGCCCCAGATAGCAGCGATCAATGTAGCCCCTTGTCCCAATCCGTAGGAAACAGCTGGCCCGGCTTTGCCTGCTGCGATCAGGTTGAAAAGATTTCCAACTCCCCAGATCAATCCGCCCAATCCACCAACAAGATGTATGGAAAAACCACCGCGGAAATAATCACCATACGTCAATGGTGGTCCTTCCAGTGGTTTCTTCATCATGATCGTATTGAAGAGAATATTGCTGACCAGGATTCCAACCGCAAAAATGACAAACGCAGTATACGGCGTCATCTTCAGAGGTTCAGGATTGACGAAATTTTCCAGGTCCATCGACGCAGCAATGAATCGATAGAAAAAAGACATCAGTATACCCGCAATGATGGAAAGCAGGATGCCTTTGGTACCTGGTTTTTGTGAGGCGGTTGATTTCTTTGCATACGCGACCGCGTTTAAGATGATGGCGATCGCCACCAGGATAACGCCGGCAAACAAGGTAACAGGATCACCTTTTTGCACACTGGCATAATTCACCAGCACACCAACGATCAATGCAATACCAATACCAACCGGGAATGCAACCGACATACCGGCAATACTGATAGCAGCGGTGAGCAGGATGTTAGCGAGATTAAAAATAATTCCACCGAGAAAAGCGCTCCCGATATTCGACTGGCTTGCCTGGTTAAGATCTTCCAGAAAGCCTCTTCCATTTTCACCATGACTGCCTAATGTAAAGGCAGCAACAAGCGAAAGCAGCAGAATACCGATTACATAATCCCAGTAAAATAATTCAAAACGCCAGCGCCCTGTAGCGATCTTTTGTGTATTCGCCCAGGAACCCCAGCAAAGCATCGTCACAAAACAAAATATGACGGCAAGAGGATAACTTTCGACAATAAACATATAGCAGCAATTTTAGACTGAAGAAAAAATCAATGACCGGCTTTTATACCGTTCAGGTTAAGCTTTTGAGCAATCAATTCATTGCGATAAGGGATTGATGATTGAGCGCCGAGCCTCGTTACCGAGAAAGCTGCGGCTTCACAGGCAAATCCGACTGCGGTTAACATATCTTTTCCTTCGGATAAGGCAACGGCGAGGGCCCCATTGAAGACATCTCCGGCAGCAGTAGTATCGACCGGATCGACATGAACGGCAGGTACAACAGTTTGCAGTTCCTGGCTGCAAATAACCGCACCAAGTGATCCCATAGTGACGACTACATTTTTGACGCCCTTTCCGCAAATAATTTGTGCGGCCTTGATCGCCGATTCAATATCTGTTACTTCGATACCGGCAATCATGCTTGCTTCATTCTTGTTAGGAGTAAGAATAAAAAGTTTTTCCAGTAATGTATGCGGCAATTGAGTGGCAGGCGCCGGATTGAGGATCACCTGTACACCTTTCGAAGCTGCATAATTGGTAATGTCCTCGACAGTCCTGATCGGAATTTCCAATTGCATAAGTACAATACCTGCACTGCTGATCTCTTCCAGCGCTGCATCGATATCGTTGGATTGCAAATGCGCATTGGCACCGGATGCTACCACGATACTGTTCTCGCCTGATTTATCAACCGTGATCAATGCGACACCGGATGGCAATTCATCATCTGCAAGCAGGTAAGAAGTGTTGATACCCTCTTCACGAAAAAGTTGGGAAAATTGTTTTCCAAATACATCATTGCCGAGTTTGGAGATAAAAACTACATCACCGCCGAGCCTTGCAACGGCTACGGCCTGGTTGGCGCCCTTGCCACCAGGGTTCATAAAAAACGAACCGGAAAGAACGGTTTCGCCGGGAGCGGGGATGTGATCTGTCTTAACCACCATGTCCATATTTGAGCTTCCGACGACGATAATTTTCTTCGAATTCATACAGCTGGTTTGAGTGGGAAATATGCTATCGTTGAACCAAATGTAAACCCGGGTAAAACATTTCGGGTTACCAGAATTTTTATAATTTGTGACTTCTGATTTGGGACTATTTAACGAATTTTTATACTAAATGATTTGTTATCAATAATATATAAAATCAATTTTAGGCCATTGTTATTATTTTGATCAATAAATTGAATTAGGTGGTTACTCTTACCCTGACGAGGCTGATAAAATCATTGAGTGGTCCTGAAAAAAGGGCTTTTAAACTCGCAACACGCAAACAACAGGGCAAAAAAGATTATGTGGATCTGTTCACCATTATCGAGAAAAACAGCGATGCCGGCGTGGATATCATCCAGGAGCAATTCAGGAAACAGCACCCCGGAACATCGGTCAACAATACAGCCCGTTACCTGCTGACATTTCTTACAGATAGCTTAATAGAATCGAAAAGACAAAAGGATAATTTCTTTCACCTGCTGCAGGATATCATGCGTGTACGTGTATTACGGGAACGATCCTTATCGGAAGAAGCAGCAGCGCTGTTGAAAGAGATCCGTGAATCGGCTTCACAATCACAACAACACCTTGTCGAATATTTTACGCATCGCGAAGAACTTGATTATGCAGCAGATGCTAATTTTCACCAGCTCGATGACACCGGATTGATCGCCGCCCAAATGCGGTCAAAAGATATTTTACGCAGCCTGAATCATATTCACGATCATCATTCTTTATTTGAATTGATGAAATACCGCCTGCTGAATTCAGGCACTGTCGTTTCAGATGAGGATAAGAAACGACTAAATGATCTCATGCTAAGTGAGATGACACTGGTAGCGGGTAAATCCAAGAACAGTTTTGCTTCGCAGAAACTGCACCTGCTGTTTCAATCCTATTTCTTTACCGATATCGGTGATTATCTGTCTGCCTTAAAAACATTCCGTTCCCTAAGTACTTTATTCGAACAGAATTTAAAATTATTGAGCAATCCCCCACTCGATTACCTTTCTGTCATCGATGGTATTCTCGAAAATCTGAATAATCTCGGCAAGTATGACGAGATGCTGTATTACATTGAAAAGCTGGATTTGTTTGACAATGTACGCTACCCCGAATATTTCCGGTACCAGGCAAAAAAGATGGCTATTATCTACCGGCTGGCGATCAGTACAGGCCAAAAAGATGCAGGCGCTGCCATACAACTTGTTTCAGGCACACATCATGATATCCTTGAATTATACAGCGCCGTCAATGAAGAAAAACAATGGCAGATCTATTTCTATTGCAGCCTGTCTTATTTTTTAAGTAACCAATGGAAAAAAGCGCATGCATTCATTAAAACAGTGATGCAGCAGCACAAGGGACAATCGCAACTGAATATCTGCAAAGCAGTCCGCTTACTGAACATTCTTATTTATTATGAACAGGGTGATGCCGATTACCTGGAATACGAGATCAGGTCGTATAAGCGGTTTATCAAAAAAGATCATTCGATGCTGAAAACAGAAAGCCTGGTATTGAAATACCTGTTACAATGGCCGGATGTAAAGCGAAAGAAAATACCCCATGCACAATATGACTATTTTTTATCGCAGGTACTATCCGTTTCTACCGATAAATATGAACGCCAGCTATTGAAGTATTTTGACTTTGCGGGCTGGCTGCAAACAAACCTGGAGCGGCAACACCATTGATGTCTTATACTTTCCTCTATGTGTGCATTCCGCAACACCTTCACCGGATTTTGCATAGCTGCTTTGTAACTGATTATTGTTACCGTTATAACCGTTACCAGTAAAATAACACCGATCGCCACTACAGGAATAAAAACATCCATCGAAGTGCGGTAAGCGAAATTCTGTAACCAGCTATACATGGCCAGTACCGATACCGGTATGCCCACAAGAAAAGCCAGTGCCAGTAATTTCACAAAATGCATATTCAGTAAGCGCAGGATCGACAGGGTGCCCGCGCCATTTACTTTCCTGATCCCGATCTCCTTTTTTCTTTTCAATAGCATGAAGCCCGACATACTGACGATACCAAGCACAACAATAAATAATGCCAGCAAACTAAACACCAGCACAAATTGTCCATAGCGTATATCCTGCCGGTATTGCTTATTGAAATAATCATCCAGGAAAAAATAATCGAACGATGATTCAGGGAAGAAGCCATTAAATTCTTTCTGCAATGTGTTTACAAAAGCGACCGAAGCCGTCCTGTTTGTTTTTACCGATATAAAATGATTATTGATCCAGTTCCAGGGATTGTACATAATGAATACAACGGGACGAAAGCTCTCTTTCAGCGAAAGCTGGTGATAATCCTTTACCACACCGATAACAGCAAACCGTTTATCCTCGTGGCCCTCGAGATTGATCGAGCTATTCACCGCTTCTTCTGCATCATGAAATCCAAATAGATTCATGGCATTTTCTGTCAGGATCACCGCTGTTTCCTTATCAGTGGAATAATCCTTTGAAAAATTACGTCCTTTTATCAATTGCAGATTATAGGCAGGAAGAAAATCATAATCCACGCGGAACATATCACACATCCTGTTTATCTTTTCCGGGTCGCCGGCCCTCCGGTTAGCCATTACATATCCTACCATCTTGCCTGGTATGGCACTGGACAATGCCACTTCTTTAACACCACTTGTTTGCTTTAATTTCTCCGTAAACACTTTCATTCTTTCATTATACAGCGTATCGGTTTTGGCCGGTGTCTTAAACACAACCGTTTGACCGGTAGCAATGCCCAGGTCCTGCGATTGCATGAATGATAATTGCTTCCTGATCGTGAGCGTGGAAATGATCAGCACCACGGCGCTGAAGTATTGAAAAGTGATGAACACCTTGCGCAAAGCATTGCCGGCGCCACTGCTGAAAGAAAGTTTATTCTTTAATACCGTGGCCATTTTTAATTTTTTCAGTACCAGCGCCGGGATAAAACCGGTAATGATCGTGCCGCTCACAAAAGCGATGGCAATGATCTCCCAGGTGAATACATTGGTCCGGATTCCATAAAAAACATCTTCTAATCCCATTGACGGAGCCAGCAGGCTAAGCACCCCTGTCAATACAAAAAAAACAACCAGGGAAATAAAGTTAACAACCAATGATTCGGTAAGGAATTGTTTAAGGATATGACCCGAACCGGCTCCTGCCATTTTTCTTACACCAATCTCTCCCGCCCTTTCCATCGCTTTTGAAATAAACAGGTTGATATAGTTGACCCAGGAGATCACCAGGATAACAAAAGCAATGATCAATAACATATTGACAGCAGTACGACTACCTTTTTCTTCCATCTCATATCCTTTTATTGCATTGAGATGAATAGAAGTAAGCGGCACAAGATTGACACACCATTTATGCAGCTTGAGCGCAGGCTCGGTCTTAAAATCTTCGGCGAGTGCCGGGAATTTATTCTCTATAGCATGCACCGCTGCCGGCGAGTTTACCTTCACATAGGTATACGCTTCATGCATATACCAGTAATCGCGCTCCCATTTGGAAGAAGTGTTATAAGAAATCAACAGGTCGAGTTGCAGGTTGGAATTGTGTGGAAAATCCTTGAAGATCCCCGTCACTGCACAATCATAACTCTTTTTCAGTGTACTTAACCTCATGATCTTGCCTATGGGATCTTCACCCGGGAAGTATTTTCTTGCAGCAGTTTCCGAGATCGCAATGCTATTCGGTTCTCTTAAAACATGGACAGGATCGCCTTTGATCAGCGGGTAGGAAAAAAAACCAAAGAAATTGCTGTCTGCCATAACCGCCCTCGGTTCGCGATATACTTTATCATGGTATTTCACGATGCGCTCACAATCATAATTATTCACACGGGTAATATCATCGATCTCCGGCATCCGGCTTTTCATGGCAGCCGCATAACCAAAAGAACTGGATACCCAGGAATCAGTAACCTGGTTATTATTGGTGAAATAAGATTCTACCCTGTAAATATGGTTATTGTCTTTAAGAAACTGGTCATAGCTCTTTTCATGGCTGGCATAATTCACCAGGATAATACAGGCAGAAAGACCCAGGGCAAGACCGGCGATAGAGATCAACGAATAGAAAAGATTTCTTTTTATGTTTCTGAAAGCTACCCTGGTATAGTGTCTGAACATAACTGCAATTTGGTTTATTATACGTCAGTCAATGATACTGAATATACGATTATCCTGTGCCGGGACAATTTTACCCCGGATATTATATTCTATTATTACGACAATATTATTAATTAATTGAAATGCAACGTTTGCATCTTACCCGGGGTCAGCAGCTTAAAATCGCCTGATATGAAACTAATGTACGCTTTCGTGCTGGCGGGGTTGCTGGTCGCCTGTTCAAGAACATCCAAACAGGATGATCTTCATGTTACCTGCCCTGCCCCCACTACTATTCCCTGGCTCGCTGAAAAACAAAAAGAGTATAGCTCCTGCTATTGCCTGACCGGTATGCGCCAGGGTATTTTTAAAGATCAGCCTATAATTGAGATCTATCTCTATGATCCTGTCTGCGATGGAATAAATGTCGTATATAAGATCGATGGCACTCCCTGGTTCAATTCTTCCGAACCTGTTTATGCTGAATATACCGCACAGGTAACTGACAGGTATATTTTCTGGACCTGTAAGGGAGGTAATTTGTAAAATAAGGAATGAGAAAGGAATGTAAAACCGCAAAATATAGAATCTAAAATGTAAAAGGAGTTTCCGGTAAAGGGTACCCCTTTTACATTTTAGATTTTGCGGTTTTACATTCTACATTCCTTCCTCATTTCTTATTCCTTGTTATTCATTAAAACTGTATCCAATCTATCACAACCTGCCCCTCTCCTTTTAATTGTACGACAAGGTTTTCAATACCTACCGGAACTTTCACAATGGCTTTTTTTGTAATAGTAAAGACAGCGGTCTTTGGAATAGTTATCTCTGCGACCGGTGCGCGGGACGGATCGGTCGTGCGGATAACGATTGTGGCGCCTGAAACAGAAGATGCTTTTACACTTACCGAGGTGGGTCCTTTCTTACCAAAATCGACCGTATTGTATTGCACCCATGCGCCGGGCTGATCAAGTATCGTCTTCCAACCCAGGAAACGATTACTGGTGTCGAGAAAAGCGATCGAAGCTCCCTGTGGACTGACCGCCGTGTAACGATCCAACTGGATCTGCGAAGAAGATTTCGTCACACCAATCCCACGCAAGCTGGGAATGACTTTCCGGATCGTACCATCCTCATTAAAAAATAAACTGTCGGCCCTGATCGACCTGGCTTTATCAAAGCCGGGTGAGTAATCGTTATGATGATAAAATAAATACCATTGGCCTTTGAATTGGATCAATGAATGATGATTCGTCCAGCAACCCGTGGGTGATTCATCCATGATCACTCCTGTAAATTGAAATGGTCCCAGCGGGTTATCACTGATCGCATATTCAAGCCGTTCGATCTTATTTTCCACATGCGGATAGGTTAAATAATAAATACCGTTCCGTTCAAATAAATAAGGACCTTCTTTCAATCCTTTCGCCGGCAATTCTCCCAGTGTCTTTGGTTCGGAAGCCAGTTCCAGCATATTCTCTTTCAGCTTCGCCCCGAAGATATTTCCACCCGACCAATAGAGATATGCCTGTCCATCCTTATCGATAAACACATTGGGATCGATACCACGCACATTATCGATCGGTGTTGGTTCCGGTATAAACGGACCCGATGGTTTATCAGCAACTGCCACTCCCACCCTGAATCCTCTCCCGTATTTGGTCGTATCAGTGGGCGCTGTCGGAAAATAGAAATAATATTTCCCGTTACGGAAAATGCAATCGGGCGCCCACATGCTGTAGCTCTCGGGTTTTACCCAGGGTATTTTATTCTGGGTGACCACGATACCATGATCTGTCCAGTTGGTCAGATCAGCCGAAGAATATACGTGATAATCTTCCATACAAAACCATCCTGGTCTTCCTTTGCCTTCAGTTGCCAGGATATCATGCGAGGGATATACGTATACCCTATCGCCAAACACCCTCGCCGAAGGATCGGCAGAGTACATATTCCTGATAAGAGGGTTCTGCGCCAGCAAACCCGTTGCAAGCAGGCAGAAGAAAAGCAAAAAATAAAATGAGCGGCACTTCATAGTCGTGTTATTTATTATCAGATCAATTCAAAAATCAAAAGTAAAAATTCAAAAAAAACAATTATCTGCCAACAGCATTCAGTATTGGGCATTGACCATTCACTATTCACCACCCCACCCTGAACCAATCAAAATCAACATACCCTCCCCTATTCTTTGTCGCATAGTTAAAAAGACAAAATTTGTTACCGGTGAAAATCGAAAGATTAAACCGCATATTCAATGGGTCGCCTAATGGAATAAAGGTTTTATTATCCAGGCTATAAGAAAACGATGCCTCTTCAGTACTGTTGGAAGCGATCATCCGCAGGTATAAAACAGGTTGATTGATCCTTACCGAATCAATCGTTTTCCCATTATTGACCATGATCACCTGCCGGCTGCTTTTTTCCTGTTGCACAGCAATAAATCCATAGGGATCCTGGAACATCGCCAGTCCCGCTATATCTCCTTCCTTCATCTTACTCACGTCTATTTTTGTTACAGCTATTGCGGGTATCGAATCATTGTAATAAGTAAAAGGGCGTTGTGTTAATGTATTGCGCGCCTCGCGTAAGTTGGTTACGGTCCTTCCTGTCGTTAACCGTAAATAACCGGGTTGCTGGGTAAAGGACCATTTCGAAGGATCGGGATTATGATTCCATCCCCATTGCATTCCCAGTTTCTTAGTATTGAATTCATCGGATACCGGGAAGTCTTTCACCGGGTAATTCTTTGTTGTTGCTGGCTTTTTATAAGTCACTACTGCTTTTCCATCCACACCTGGCATGGGCCATCCATCGACCCAGGTAACTGGTTGCAAAGAAGGGAACCGGCCAAAAGGACCGCTGTCTACAAAAAGGATCGTCCACCATTCACCTTGCGGTGTCTGTATCAATGCACCCTGGTGAATACCGAAACTTATACCCGGCGTCAAATCTTTCAACACTACTTTCTGTTCATAAGGGCCATAAATATTTTTTGAACGAAGAGCTACCTGTATGCCATCACGACCGCCATAGGTACAGTATAAATAATAATACCCGTTGATCTTGTATACATGCGTTCCTTCCAGTCCTTTCCGTATATCACCGGTATACACCAGGGAATCGGGACCGATGGCTACAAGATTGGAATCGACTTCGGTAATGGATATCTTGCTATATCCCTGCGCGACATAAATCCTCCCATCTTCATCAAAGAATAAACCCGGATCATAAAAACCTTTGGGTAAGTGTGTGATTTTCCAGGGACCTTCTGCTTTTTCAGCAGTACACACAAATCCGCCTTCATTCAGGGTGATAAACAGGAGATAGAATTTTCCATTATAGTATTTCAAACTCGTGGCCCATTGGCCACGACCATACCGGTTGCAGGTATCAAGATCATAACAATTGCTGAAATCAAAACGGGTCACGGCATTGCTGCAATACTCCCAGTTGACAAGATCATGCGATTTAATGATCGGAACTCCCGGGAAAACAAACATGGTCGTACTCACCATATAGTAGGTGTCACCTACCCGGATCACATCCGGGTCAGGGAAGTCTGCCGCGATAACAGGATTGGTGTAGGTACCGTTTTCATTATCGCTATGCGTTTTTTGCCCATTCAGGTGAACGCATAAAAGAGCTGTACACAGGCAAAACCAAAAATGCAGCCAGTTGCTTTTTTTCATTTGATGGGATTGATTTTGTCGCCGGCCAGCAGGTATACCGGCATTAGACTATATTTTCCCGCTATTCATTTACTAAAAGACAAGGCGAATTTTATCCCTGTCAGGATAAGGATAAAAATAAAGAATAAGGAATAATAAATAAGGAATGAGAAAGTAACAACCTGGATACAGTTACTTTTTCATTCCTTATTTATTATTCCTTATTTCTTATTTGCTATTTCTTTTACTTAACCCGCAAATTATCAATCGGGAACCTGATAAAAAACGTCGATCCTTTACCCAACTCACTCTCCACCCATATCTTTCCCCAATGGCCTTCCATGATCTGTTTGGAGATATAAAGACCCAGGCCAAGCCCTTCTATTTTATCATCGGCTTTGATAACCCGATAATACTGGCTGAATAATTTATCCATGTGTTCGGGAGCGATTCCAGCACCCGCATCCTGTACGCTGATCTGCACTTCATCACCGAATAAGATGGCTGAGAGAGTAATAACAGAACCTCCCGGTGAATATTTAATCGCATTGGAGAGGAGATTGACCAATACCTGGATCATTTTTTGTCCATCGACTGTCACCAGTACATCTTCGGCAGGCAGATCGGTTGAAATTATATGTTTATCGGCCTGTACACTTTCCAGGCTTTCCCTGATAAGCCCAAGCAGGTTGGATTTTTTAAAATGAAAATCAAGTTTGCCGGCGTGTATCTTCGAAATGTCCAGCATATCCGAAATAAGTCCCTGTAACCGCCTGACCTGTTTCAATACCTTGGGTAAAAACTCCGAGAAATACTCCGGCGATTCCTGTGCGAGTTGAAGATAACCGCTGATCGTAGTGAGTGGTGTTCGCAATTCATGACTGGCGAATCCAATGAAATCATCTTTCTTGGCATTAAGCATTTGTATTTCTTCATAGAGCTTTCCATTGTCGAGTGCGATCGCTGCCTGCGATGCAATAGCGCCGACCAGCTTTTCATGTTCCTGGGTAAACATGCCTGGTTTTGGGTGACCGAAAAATAATCCTCCTATGACAACTCCGGTTTGTGAAATCACGGGAACGGCGAGATAACTTACCACCGGCAGATGTCCTTTCGGCATCCCGTTATGGGGTGCATTTTTCCCATACCTGGGGTCTTTGGTGATATCATCCGACCTCAAAACGCCTTCCCCATTAAAGGTTTTGCTGAATACCGCGGTATTCCTGGGCATCCCGAATTTATCAAAAGCTTCGCGCGGAGCACCCGATAATGCATAGAGCAGGTAGGCCTCTCCTTTTGAATCGATCTTGTTATAGAAAAAGGAACCGAAAGCGGCGCCTGAAAGTTTAGTAGTCGTATCGGTGACAGTTTGCAGGATGATATCAACATCGAGCTGTGCGGAGATTGTTTTACCTACGATATTGATAAGCTCGAGTTGTTCAGTATTCTTCCTGATCGTTTCTTCATCTTTCTTCTGTTGCGTAATATCTCTCGCAATCTTGGAAGCCCCTGTTATTTCACCTTTCGAATTCTTAATAGGGGATATGGTAAGGGAAAGATGCAACTGGTCACCCGTTTTGGTCCTTCGTATCGTTTGAAAATGTTCGATCCGTTCACCCTTGCGAAGTTTGCTGATGATCACTTCTTCTTCGCTTCGCCTGTCCTGGGGAATGATTAGATAAATATGCTGACCGATGGCTTCGCGTTCGGTATAGCCAAACATCTTCTCAGCTGCCTTATTCCAACTGGTAATAATGCCATCAAGAGTTTTACTGATGATCGCATCATCCGAGGAATCGATAATAGCAGCCAGCATAGCCTGCCTGTGTTCTATATCATCAATGACCATATAGTTGGTAAGTTGGAACCAGGATCAGAACAATAACCTCTTCATGATCAAAACACCGGTTACTTACACGTGTGGAAAGGATTACCCAAAAGTCCTGTTCAGCAAAGATTGCAAAAATTGATCCAACCGTTAAACAAATTTTTCCTGAAAAGATTTGAATTTACTTCAGTTAGTAATAGCTTAGCTGAAACCGCATGATGTAATGCCCACAGTCCTGGTGGTCGATGATGATAAAGACCTGTTGGAAATGGTATCGATTGTCCTCGCCAAATATAATTTTAAGATCTCCTGCCTGGATAACGGTCTTGGTTTATTCGATTCTGTCGCAACCGTACGCCCGGATATTATTTTAATGGATATCTTCCTTGGCGATTCGGATGGCAGGGATCTTTGCCAGCAACTGAAACGATCAGGCCAGTCGCGGTTACCTGTTATTCTCTACTCCGCAGGAAATGTATCTGCCGCTTCTATCCAGCATTCGCTGGCAGACGATTTTGTATCCAAACCTTTCGACATTTCAATACTCGCGAATAAGATTGCCGGGTTGATCCGCAGGCCGGCAGTTGATAATTGATCGTATAACGGTTGATCTTTACAGCAGGAAGGTAATGAAATAGAACACGGATAGAAGCGGATGGACGGATTTAATGTGGGTTTTGCTTGATCGCTATGACATGAAATAAATAAAATCCGTTTTATATCCTCCCATCTGCTTCTATCCAGCATTCGCTGGCAGACGATTTTGTATCTAATCCTTTCGACATTTCAATACTCGCGAATAAGATTGCCGGGTTGATCTGCAGGCCGGCAGTTGATAGTTGATCGTATAACGGTTGATCTTTACAGCAGGAAGGTAATGAAATAGAACACGGATAGAAGTGGATGGACGGATATAAAATAGATTTTATTTATTATCATACAATACAGGTCAACCAATCCACATTAAATCCGTCCATCCACTTCTATCCGTGTTCTATTTTACCAGGCATCCGGCAAGAAATTCTCCGCAACCAATAAGCGATCATTCTTATTTATAATATACAGGCTAAATTACTAATTATTTTAGTAATATTGTACTTAAGTGATGCCCGTTCCGTTATATTGAACGATCACCCCATTTTTTAAAAGCTCAATACAGTTGTTATGAATACGCTTGTCTATTTATTGATGGGTATTATTACCGGCAGTGTACTTGGATATGTCCTGTTCAAAGCCGCACTTGCCCGGAATTATATGTTGCGATCAGAAGGCGATCAGCTACGGAATGAGAATTCCCAATTGAAAATTCAACTGGCCGGCACTGTTTCCAAAGAAATACAACAGGTACTGAAAGAAAACCTGGAACAGTTGAGCAGGGAACTGGCTGCCAAAAAAGAAGAGTTGATCGGTTACCAGGATAAACTGATGGCGCTTACGAAAGAATCGGAACAAAAGATTTCCAAAGAAGAGCTATCCAGGTTATATGTATCCAAAGAAAGCTTTGATCTGGTGCGTACACAATACCAAACCCTGGAGAAAGGATTGTTTGAGGCCAACCAGGCCATTGTAAAGTTAACCAGGGAAAACACCCAACTCCTGTCGGCCAAAGAATCCCTGGATGAGAAACTGGGCAGTTTTCATGAAGAAATAAAGAAACTGCACACGCTGTCCGAACAACAATTTAAAAACCTGGCCAGTGAAGTACTGGAAGAAAAAAAGAAATTGTTTGTAGGGGAAAATAAAAAGGAATTGAATACCATTCTCGATCCGTTGAAAGCCGATCTGCATCAATTCAAAGAAAAAATAGAAGCGACGCGCAAGGAAGATATCAAAGAAATGGTATCGCTGAAAGGCGAGATCGATGCGTTGCAAAAATTAGGTATACAATTAAGTGATGATGCAAAAGGATTGACCAATGCATTAAAAGCCGATGTAAAAGTGCAGGGCAACTGGGGCGAAGATCGCCTTAACCTGATCCTTGAATCCGAGGGTCTGCAGAAATACATCGATTTCAAAACACAGGGCACTTATCTCGACGAGGAGCAGGAACGCAACCGGAAACCCGATCTCATCCTCAACCTGCCCAATGGCAAACATATCATTATCGACAGCAAGGTCTCACTGACCGCTTATGTCAATTATTGCAATGCAATATCTCCCGAAGAAAAAGCGGGCTATCTCAAACTTCATATCCGGAGTATTACAGACCATATCGACCAATTGGCTGATAAAAATTATCAATCGCTGCTGGGCATCAATTCACCCGACTATGTATTTATGTTTATGCCGATCGAATCGGCGATCACACTGGCAGTGAATGAAAACCCCGACCTGTTTAACCGCGCGCTGAATAAAAAGATCGTACTGATCACGCCCACTACCCTGGTCGCTACTTTAAAAGTGGTGAAGATCATCTGGCAGAAAGAAAACCAGGTGAAGAATGTGCAGGAAATATTCAGGCAATGCGAGATGCTCTATGATAAGTTTGTTTTATTTCTCGAAGAAATGGATAAAGTGGGCGCCGGACTTCATTCGGCCAGTAAATCCTATAAAGAAGCAATGGACCGGTTGAAAGATGGCGCACGAAAAGGTGATACGATCATCGGGCGTTTTGAAACGATCAAAAAACTGGAAGCAAAGACGAATAAAAATATTCCCGGAAAGTTTATTGCGGAGATAGAATTGCTGGAAGAACCGGGGGTAGATAAGGAATAAGAAATAAGAAACAAAAAATAAGGAATGAGAAAGTGAAAGCGTGAAGAATGAAGCAATTTCTATGTGTCTATGAGGAAAAGCCGGCAGAAAGTAGCTGTTTCCTCCTGATGCAGCATCCCTGGCGATCTCTGCGGTTCTCTGTGTCTCCTCCGTGGCATATGCCCTGTAGGAGTATTTCTATTCGTAATCCTTAAATTGCTTTTGCTTGTTACCTTACTCCCGGACTTATTCCGTAGAGGAGACACAGAGAACCACGGAGGATGCTTTGTATTTTCATCAATCGAAATAAGGGCTGCACAGGGACCAGGATCATCCAGGCCGGCCGGGATTATCCTGTCCTTCACTACTGCAAAACGGTCATATATCAACCATAAACAGGGAGATACTTGACTTTTTTATAAAATTTATATAGTTTGGCAGCCCGGAACCTTTAAAATTACAATATCCACCATGAGCAAAAGCTTTAACCGCTTTATGAGCGCTTCAGCAGCCTCCTATCGCCGCGCCGAACGTGCACAACAAAGACACAACCGTGAAGCCGCGCGCCAGTTCAAAATTCAACAAAAACTACAAGACATCGAAAATGCAGCCCAGGCTGTTGAACAATACAACGCCTATATCGATGTATTGAAATCACTGCATAAGGATGCCACAGAAGAAATTAACTGGGAAGCGATACTCGCAGATCCCCACCCTGCTGAACCATCCCGTGAAAATACCACTGAAAATGAAGCGCGCAGAAAATTCGAACGCTATCAGCCTTCTCTTATTGATAAATTATTAGGAGCAGGGCCAAAGAAAAAAAAGAAACTCGAACAGGCTATTGTCACTGCGCAACAAAAAGATGATGCACTGCACCAGGAAAAGATAAAACAATTCGAACAGCAAAAAGAAGAATACCTGTTTACACAGGAAACCGCTAAAGGCGTACTTGCCAAACAAACAACTGCCTACCAGGACGCCATTGAATTTTTCCAGCCATTCTCCGATATCGGCGAACTCGGATCGACATCGGGCATTACTTTCGAAACAGAACACGCCACAATAGAATTATCAGTCAACAGTAAAGATGCGATCCCGGATTATGTGCTTTCCCAGACGTCTACCGGGAAACTTTCTAAAAAAAACATGCCGGTCTCCCGTTTCAATGAACTGTACCAGGATTATGTCTGCAGCGCCGCATTGCGCGTAGCACGTGAAACACTTGCCTACCTGCCGGTATCGTATGTTGTCGTGCATGCAGTAGGTTCACTCTTTGATTCCTCCACCGGTCACCAGGGAGACCAGACATTGCTCTCAGTTGTCATTCACCCGGAAAAACTGAACAAGTTGAATTTTGAATCGATCGATCCCTCAGATGCAATGAAAAACTTTCATCACAATATGCAATTCAGTAAAAGCGGCGGTTTCTCTCCGGTAGCAAAGATCAATGCAAAAGCCCTGATCAGTTAATCCAACAACCCTCCTATGTTCAATAGTAAAAAGATAAAAGAAACGGAAGATGCGTTGCAGGCAGCGCAAACTTCGTTAAGCAATACCAAACAAGCACTCGATACAGCTACTGCGTCCTTACAGCAAAAAGAGCAGGAATCCAGGGAACTGTCGTCCACACTGCAAAAGCAGCAAACCGAGTTGCAGGCCTGCCAGTCGGTCAACGCTGAATTATTGACAAAATATGGGGCGCTCATCGATGCCGATAAACTACTGGAAGAGAAAAAGCGAACCACGCAGGAATTGAATGATAAATACAATAAAGCCATTGGCATATACGAAGAACTGGAAAAGCAGGTGACGCTGTATGAAGAGCAACTCGACATTGGCTCATTTGGTTTATACAAACCACAGTTCGACTTTGATACATCGGAAAAATTCAAAAGAGCGATCGATGCCAATTATGAAAAACAAAAAGCATTGGTAAAAGAGGAGAAGGCGATCGTCTCGCATACCGAATGGACTGTGGCAGGCAGTAAGACCGAAGGAAAGAAAATGACCACGCAATACAAAAAGCTCATGCTCTTTGCCTTTAACGGAGAATGTGAAGGGTTGATTGCACGGGTAAAATGGAACAACGCGGAAAAAACGAAAGAGCGTATTACAAAAGCCTTTGAATCGATCAATAAGCTGGGTGCCAGCCATACTATCGAGATCACGCGGGAGTTCCTGGAGCTGAAATGGGAAGAACTGGCGCTTACTTACGAAAACGAACAAAAGAAATACGAAGAGAAAGAAGAACAGCGACGCATCCGCGAACAGATGCGTGAAGAAGAAAAAGCACAGCGGGAATTTGAACGCGCGCAGCGGGAAGCCGAAGACGAAGAAGAACGTTATCAGCGCGCATTAGAAAAAGCGCAACGCGACCTGAATGGTGCAGACCGGGCGAATACCGAATTGCTGAACGAAAAAATAAAACTGCTCGAACAGCAATTACAGGAGGCTCATGCGAAAAAAGAACGTGCTGTTGCTATGGCACAGTTAACCAGGGTCGGGCATATCTATGTCATCTCCAACATCGGTTCTTTCGGGGAAGATGTATACAAACTTGGTATGACGCGCCGCCTCGATCCGCTGGATCGTGTACGCGAACTCGGCGATGCGTCTGTACCTTTCCATTTCGATGTGCATGCAATTATCTATTCTGAAGATGCCCCGCAACTGGAAAATCAATTGCACCAGCAATTCAGCGACCGGCGCATCAATCGTATCAACACGAAAAAAGAATTCTTCCGCGTAACGCTCGACGAGATCGAAGCGTTCGTCAATCAACATACCGGTGCACAAATACAATTTACAAAAATGGCGGAAGCGCGCGATTACCGCGAAACATTGTCATTACTGGATAAATTAAAGCAGCGGGAAACGACCAGTACGCAGCAGCCGCGTTTTCCTTTATCCATTCTTGACAATTAATTATTCATTTCTGTTTCACAGTCTTCCTGATATATCTTTTAATCCAAACCCGCCTGGAAAAAAAAGGATAAGCATTTTGTGTTCCAGGCAGCCTGAGATCCGTGGTATTTTGTGTCCAAGGCGGGTTTAAGGCCGCAGTATTTGCATTTATAAAAAAGAGGAGAAGCCTAACCCGCCGTCATAATCAGGACGGCTGATTGGGAACATTATCAATAACCCGTATCGGGGGTTTGCATAAATAAGCCCTTAATATCATCAGGAAATTAATTCCATACAGGATATTATCTATTGCATAGAGCTTTGTTTCGATTCCTCTATAATGGTGAATCAGGTAGCTTTCAGCAATTGAAAATATCAAAAATCGTTTTTTCCTCGCGGGAAAAGGAACCTATAAGGTTCATACCCGATGTTTAAAAAAACTCAAACCGACGTTTTAATCCTCATCAAATTACGTGTAAAAAGCCACGAACGACAATCACAGGTCTTCACTTATTGACCCTGTCTGCCTAGCGATCACTCTGTACAACATAGTCACAGGCACAGGGGAAAATGAGTTTCCTCTAACCACGTAATATACACAGCTTTATTACACTAATTATTCCGCTATAAATTGCAAAGGTTTTGTGTTATTTTAGCCTCCACAATGTAATACCCGTATGAAAAGAACCTCCTTCTGCCTTACTGTTTCTTCCCTGGCGATCACTTTGTTTCTTACAGTCACTTGCCTCACCGGCTGCAGCAAAACCTCCCCTGCCACTCTTGATGACACACATGAAGTTTTTCTTGTTGGCATGGAACAGTCAGCTCCCGGCGGAAATGGCATCGCCAAAATATGGACGAATGGTGTGCCGGTTTCATTAACCGATGGCTCTGCTTATGCAGAAGCGTATGGAATCGCTCTTTCAGGTTCCGATGTGTATGCATGTGGTGTGCAGGTGGTAGGGCCCGGTGCAACGACCGTAGCAAAACTTTGGAAAAACGGGGTTGCAACGACACTGACCGATGGAAGCTACAGTGCTTTTGCCAATTCAATGTGTATCAGCGGTACAGATATATACGTCTCGATAGCAGGACAGGTCATGCTGGCTGATTCTGTGTTTTCTCAAATATGGAAGAACGGATCGATGATAACGCTGGAGAATGGCAATAAAGAAGCGGCCGTCTATTCGGTATTCGCAGCGGGAAGCGATGTATACGCAGGAGGCATGGAGCCCGTTGCTCCGGGTGTGGGTGCGGCGCTTGTCTGGAAGAATGGCGCAGTGACCATGTTGGGCGATGGTGTAAAGAGCTCTGTAATAGATGCCATTTTCGTATCGGGTGCCGATACCTGGGGTTGTGGTCATGGTGTAAATGCCAGTGGCGAGGGAGAGGCAAGATTATGGAAGAACGGTGTGCAGGTTCCGCTTCCCGATATGGGTTATGGTTCCGGTGCATCTTCGGTTTTCATAGCGGGTGCAGATGTATATGTAGGTGGCTTTGTAAGAAATGCCGATGGTACCGGTATTGCAACACTCTGGAAAAATGGAGTACCTACTTACCTGAGCGATGGTTCTCAAGAGGCTACCGGTAAAGCCATATTCGTAAAAAACACCGATGTGTATGCCGTTTTTAATGAAACCAATTCAAGTGGATTCTCGGAGGTTCATCTCTGGAAGAATGGAACAGTAACCACTATAACAGACGGCACAAAAGATGCATGGGCCAATGCGATATATGTAAAATAATATATTGACACTGTTGTTCGGTCATTGAATATACATATTCAGAATGCAGGTAATGTAACCTGGATTTATCAACTATGCGTTACATATAAAACTGATTCATCCTGGTTCCATATCATCGCTTTCAACAGTCAAGACACTTACCAGCAAAACAAATCCACTCTATATCCCTCCTTCTAATTCTATCTGTATTCTATCTCATTTCCCCCGCCTACCCGATGAACCAATACAATATAGCGACAGTCAAAAGGGAAATACAACAATAATACGCGGCACTTGAAAATGCTATTCGTGAAATGTCTTTTTTCATTCATGAGCGATGATTGATGAAAGAAACGCACAGGAAAATGACCTGGATACAGAACACTAGAGCGAATGCGGCGAGCAAGGTCTGAAATGACGAAAGCGCGTACTTGCTGAGAAGCATTATCAATATCAGAAATTGAAGCCGCTACAAACAACAACCCTGTAGCAATCGCATTTTCTCTATCCGTTCTGGACAACAGATCAGCTATTCCATCATACTCAACCTCACCAGGCAATGAAAAGCCCCTCCATGCAAATTACATATCGGGGCTTTCTGCTAACTCTCGACCACATAAAAAAGGGCCACTAATACAAACCCTATCGACTGCCAAAGAAATTATTTACATAGGTGGCTTCAGACCCGGATCGGTTTTGCTGCTGGTATGATAGATCTTTGCCAGTTCTATAAATCCTTCCTTACATTTTTCGTTGGGACTGCCCCCATTCGCTTTTAGCTCAGCATCAAGCATCGTCCTGATATAAAGAAGACGCCACCTCCATGATTGCCGTGCCGTTTCGGACAGTTGATCGTTAACCCGCTTAACAGCAGCATAAGCTTCTTCCGCACCGGGATCTTCCTGCGGTTTTGCATTTTTTGACGGGAACCAATCCAGGGTCAATTTAACACCCTCGAGCTCTCCGGGCCACCAGCGATAATGATGATTCTGTTCAAGCGTTCCGATCACATTAAGTATGTCTCCGACAGCCTGGGGAGAATATTCATAGCTGATATATTCTTTCAGCACATCCTGTGTAGTCGCATTTGAATTCCAATACATTTGTGCATAACATACCTTACTGATATCTTCATAGATTCCTTCAGAGTAAGGAAACCCGCCGGATAATTTTCCCTTAACTTTTTCCCATTGTGCATGCAAATGCTGAGGCAAAGGAGTGGCGCCAAAACCTCCCCAGGGAAATGTAGTATGCATACTGATCTCAGGAAAACCAACAGTGGGCAATTTGTCGGACATAGGTTCAAGCTTTCCATTGGCAAAGTCCTCGCCTTCTGCCAGGATAAGATCAACCCAGCTACGATCTTTTCCAAGAAGCTGGCTGACAGAGCGCCATTCACCGTCGTCAAAATACCAGGTTGATAAAATAATTTTAGCGCCCGGAATTTTTTCTTTCGCCAGTTTGGAAACAGCTTTGGCACATTTAATAAAACCATTTGATCCCCAGGGTTGGCAATCAGCACTTCCGCAACCTCCCTGATCGTAAGGCCAGATGCAGAGATAATCCGGGTTGACATCACGGCTCCGGTCAAAGTGATCCCCTAATATCTTCAACGTATATTCCATTCCTCCCTTTTTGTTGGGACAAATAACTTCGGGATAATTCCCTCCACGGGAACCTCCCGGGATGGCTCTTAATTCAACAGGACTATTCGCATACCCTTCATTTCCGATAACAATAAATCCAACACTCATGGCAACTTTCTTTCCGGCTTTCATAAACCGTTTCAACCGGTCATGAAGCGCAATAGCATCCGGGTCTTCTGGTCCATTGAAATGATGCATGTCATAGCACACCAATAATCCATTGACACCCCAAAGAGCGAGATCCTCGATATAACGCTCTATTTCTTCAACCGGGGCCGTTTGATAATAATTATAGAAGTGAGTGGCGAAGTAAATTCCGCGGACAGGTTTTTCAGGAACAGATACACCCCGCCATTTTCCCGGGGTGAACCCATCTTTTCCGTAGCCGGAGACATGCAAAAGTTTACCAATACCATATAGAACGCCACGCTGATCATTTCCTATGATCCTGATGGATCCATTCTTTCCCTGTTCAATGCGGAATCCTTCCTGGCCTATTCCGGGTTCTATTAAAAGTTCAATGGACAATTCTCCTTCTCCCTTAGTAATGATTTTTGCTCCGCAACGCTCTTCAACGCGACGGGTAAAAACAGCTACTATATTTTGTAAACTGTCTTTCTGATCTTCAGGCAGCACAATACGAATGGACTTTACCGTTTCCGGAGGGTCCGATGCACGGCCCTCTTCACAGTTAATAACGCAGAATGATATGCACAACAACCAAATGGCTCTCCTGATAGAAATAAATGGTATCATAAATAATAACGTGTTTATTTGTTATCAATCACCGGTCACCGGGATAGGTGGTCGTACTCCCGGGTTCGTTCTTACATTTACATGATATATTTTCATCAATTCCTTAAACCCTTCCATACATTTCTCATTGGGACTTCCCCCGTTTGCTTTAAGTTCTGCATCCAGCATGGCACGGATATACAAGATCCGCCAGCGCCATGACAGGCGCGCACGTTCCGGCAATTTAGTGTCTGCATATTTCACCAGGACGTATGCATCCTCAGCACCAGGATCTATCTGCGGTTGGGCATTTTTGGAAGGGAACCAGTCCAATGAAAGTGGAACACCATCCAATTCTCCCGGCCACCACCTGTAATGATGGTTTTGTTCAACAATGGTAATCACTTTTGCTACCTCATTCACAACAAGAGGTGAATATTCATAAGAAATATATTCCCTCATTATTTCCTCAACGGGAAGTTGGGAGTTCCAGCATAACTGAACATGAGTAATTTTGTTCAGGTCTTCATAGATACCTTCCGAATAAGGAAATCCTCCCGCCAGCCTGCTATTCAATTTTATCCATTGCGCTTCCAGGTGCCTTACCAGCGGTGTCGCACCAAAACCACCCCATGGGAAAGTACCCTGCATACTGATCTCAGGAAATCCGACAGCAGGCAGGTTGACAGCAAGCGGAGCAAACCGGCGGTTTTCAAATTCAGGACTTTCCACCATGACCATATCCACCCAGCTTCGATCTACTATAAGATGTTCGTTCAGACCATTCCATTCAGTACTGTCAAAATACCAGGTTGAAACAATGATCTTCGTTCCAGGCAGTTTCGCTCTTACGATCTTCGATATTTCTTTGCAACATTTAATAAAGCCGTTGGATCCCCAGGGTTTGCAATCGGCGCTGGCACAACCGCCGGCATCATAAGGCCAATACCCGATATATTCCGGTTGAAATTCTTTTAACCAGTCGAATAAATGGCTGAACTCATTTCGTATATATTCAAGCCCGCCTGGCTTATTGGGACAAATATTCGTTTCACTCACCCCACCTCTTCCTCCACCAGGATCGGCTCTTATATCTTTGGGACTATCAATATAGCCCGCATTGCCTTCGATCAACATACCGATACCCATACCTATCGATCTTGCCGTTCG
Source organism: uncultured Bacteroidota bacterium (assembly GCA_946479615.1). The sequence goes on from CAMLGR010000006.1 coordinate 23,420, forward strand.
CATATATTCCTTGAATCGTTGCCGCGTTGAATCCTTATCCGAAATAAGAAAAGGATCTAAAAACAACAGACAATTCACTCCCCACAAACCGATATCTTCTATATATCGCTTCACTTCGGGGAGAGAAGCAGCCTCGTAATAATTTTCAAAATGTGGCGCAAAGTACATGCCGCGCACCGGCTTTTCCGGGATAGAAACACCCCGCCACTTACCGGGGATGAACCCTTTTTCTGTATAGAGTGAAGTGCGAAGGAATTTACCAACTCCAAAAAGAACACCCCGTTGATCATTGCCTGCAATCCGGATTGTTCCCATTTTATCCGTGATGCGAAATCCTTCAAGGCCGATACCCTTTTCTATCGTTAACTCAATTCTTGTCCTGCCATTTCCATTGATCGTCACTTTCGCCGGGCTTCTTTCCTCGATTCTTGTTTTGAGCAACTGAGCGATATTTTTTATTACGGGATCAGCAGTCTTTGGCAATACGATAGAAATGGCCTGACCGGGTACTACATCGATGGCAGATTGACTGATACAAAATTTCGGGACCAAAGAACAGGAAATAAAAAAGATAATAAAAAAAGGAAGCTTATATGTATGGGGCATACATTTCCGATTGGTTGTTCCTGGGATGTTTATTACGGGTAAGTTCACGATTGCAGATTTTGAAGGATTAAAGCAGAAGCGCCACCACCTCCATTGCATATTCCGGCGCCACCATATTTCGTCTGCTTATTTAAAAGCACATGCAGCAGCGTAACAATGATTCTTGCACCACTTGCACCAAGTGGATGCCCAATGGAAACAGCGCCGCCATGAACATTTACATGCGCAGGATCGATCTTCAGCCTGCGCGTGTTTTCCATCGTCACGACAGAGAATGCTTCATTGATCTCCCAATAATCCACATCCTCAACTTTCAATCCTGCTTTAGCAACAGCCTTTGGAATCGCCAATGCGGGGGCAGTAGTAAACCATTCAGGAGATTGTTCTGCATCGGCCCAGGATAAAATCCTGGCAAGCGGTTTTATTCCCAAAGAAATTGCCTTCTCTTTACTCATTAACACCAACGCTGCAGCTCCATCGCTCATGGTGGAGGCATTGGCAGCTGTTATTGTTCCATTTTTTTCGAACACGGGATTTAACAGCGGAATCTTTTCATATTTTACATTGAATGGTTCTTCATCTCTTGAAAATTTCGCAGAACTGCCTCCCCGTTGCTGAACATCAACCGGGATTACTTCCTCCACAAATCTTCCATCCGACCATGCAGCTTGCGCACGTTGATAACTTTCTATGGCAAAAGCATCCTGTTCAACACGGCTGATACCACATTCTTTTGCGCAAAGTTCACCGGCCAAACCAGCTACTTTTCCATCATAAACATCTGTCAGGGCATCCTTCATCAAACCATCGACGAGTTTCACATCTCCATATTTACTGCCCCATCTTGCCGACGTATTATAATAAGGTACATTACTCATACTTTCCATACCACCTGCTATAACAATATCAGCATCATTCAATAATATACTTTGCGCCGCAAGGGATATTGCCTTCATGCCGCTTGCACAAACTTTATTGATGGTGCTGCAGTTGACTGTATCAGGCAACCCTGCAAATTTTGCTGCCTGGCGGGCAGGTGCCTGCCCTAAATTACCCTGGAGTACACAACCCATCAATACATCATCCACCCATTCGGGTTTTATCCCGGATTTTTGGATGGCACCCTGGATAGCAATAGCACCTAACTGCGTAGCGGAAATACTTTTCAACGAACCTCCAAAACTTCCGATAGGTGTGCGAACTGCGGATACGATATAAACTTCTCGCATATTAAATTGTTAATTAAGGATCCAACAGGGAAATTTCATTTTCAGGCTATAAAAAGAAAGGAAAAACCAACATCCTTAGAAAGCTATGATTAACTGCAACAGGGCCCTGATTTCAAAATTATTGTTGGAATAAAATAAAAGAAACGAGTACATATACAATTAATGACACCCTGTTTGCATACTCTTTTTTACTCTTTTGAATTATAATAGAATTGATAGCATCCATCATCCCGGAATCGTCGCCGGATCGTTGCTTCAGCAAAGAATTGCCTGGTAGTTTAACGGGTACCAGCGGCACATACCCAGCCAGCCTTCATTCATTACTTTTCCTATACGGTAAAATTGTGCAACAGTCATTACAAACTCATTTCCGGCACATGACCGGGAATCTCCAGTTTCCCGGCTGTCTTACTTTTTATTTCATCTATGCTTACACCCGGCGCACGTTCGACTAACAGGAACCCTTTTTCCGTAATATTCAATACGGCTAATTCCGTCACAACCTTTTTCACACAATTCTTGCCGGTCAACGGCAGTGAACACCTTGATAATAGTTTACTCTCTCCCTGCCGGTTGGTATGCATCATAGCAATAATAATATTTTTGGCACTTGCCACAAGATCCATGGCACCTCCCATTCCCTTCACCATTTTACCGGGTATTTTCCAGTTGGCGATATCTCCATTCTCGCTTACTTCCATAGCGCCAAGGACAGTGAGATCAATTTTACCTGCGCGGATCATTCCAAAACTTTCGGTGCTGTCAAAAATCGCCGCACCCTTTATTAATGTTATAGTTTCCTTGCCGGCATTGACAAGGTCTGCGTCCATTTCACTTTCTATGGGATAAGGTCCCATGCCCAATATGCCATTTTCACTCTGCAAAACTACCGTCATCTCCCCGGGCACATAATTAGCGGCAAGCGTTGGAATGCCAATGCCGAGATTCACGTACATCCCATCTTTGAATTCCTGGGCGATCCGTTTCGCAATTCCAAATTTGTCGAGAGCCATCTGGTTAATTTTAGCGTCTTATGAAGATTATTTTTGCCATGTTTTTCGTTCGATCCTTTTCTCATAGTTGCTTCCTTTATAAACACGATGAACATATACACCAGCAACATCTACCGCTTCCGGATCAATCTCACCCGGTTCTACCAAATGTTCGACCTCTGCAATGGTAATTGTCGCTGCTTTGGCCATGGATGTAGAAAAATGACGGGTTGCTTTCCGGAAAACAAGATTACCCATGCTATCGGCTTTCCATGCCTTGATCAGACTGAATTTTGCATGCAAAGCATATTCCATCAAATACATTTTATTGTTAAACGATCTTATCTCTTTACCCTCTTCGACTTCCGTACCATAACCTGCCGGTGTAAAAAATGCAGGAATTCCGACACCCGCCATTTCTATACGTGTGGCCAGTGTGCCCTGTGGTATCAGGTCAACTTCCAGTTCCCCACTCATAAGTTGTCTTTCAAACTCCGCGTTTTCGCCAACATAACTGCTCAGCATTTTTTTTATTTGCCGGGTTTTCAAAAGCAGCCCAAGGCCAAAATCATCTACCCCGGCATTGTTGGAAATACAGGTAAGATCTTTAACCCCCATTTTAACCAGGGTGGCAATGGAATTTTCGGGAATGCCATTCAAACCAAACCCTCCAAGCATAATGGTATCACCATCAGCTATATCATGCAAAGCTGCTTCGGCGCTTTGAAAAATTTTATTCATAACAGTTGGGAGAAATTGACTAACTAATTTTATTTACGGGATTTAGATAATTTAACCAGGTAGACAGAATTAGGTAATAAGCGTAGTTCCAAAACCGGCTTTGCCATATCTATATCTTTCATTTCTATCAGGTCCAGGTCATGAAACTCATCTACCTGCGTAATAGTGGCATAGACCCCACCCTGTTTAAACAAGTTGTTTAAACCGATAGTATACTTTTTATAATCCTTTGAAAAATTACTGACCAGTATGCCGGCAGTATCTTTATTGGCAGAGAGGCCGGCCAGGATATAAATGGTAGTATCTTTCGTAACAGGCAGGCAGGTGACCCTGTTATTACAGGATTGATATAATTGGTTAAATGCTTTGAATGCGTAATACACTTTGCTGGGAACTCCAAACAGGCTGAACATGCTTAACGCATTGTAGTAGTCAGCGCAATAAAAATTAGCCACATCGACATAACTATCCTGCAGGATGGTAAGTACCGAAGCAGAGAATGCGGCTCCTGCCGGGCCAATAGTGCTTCTGAAATTCTCTTCTACATGCGAATACCGCTCGAGGTTCTGATCGGTATTGGGAAAAAGATCACTGCCGTTAAAGTAGTGCCACTCATTAATATGATTTTCCGCTTTCTTAAATCCATACTCGTCCAGGAGCGCCCGGGCATGTTTGGCATGCCTGTCCATATTGTACGGATCATCCGAATACATATGCCAGGAGAAAAAATCCAGCGGCAATGACTTATCCCTGCAATAGCCAAGAAAGTCCTTAACGAAATCCGACCCCTGTCCTACTGCGCCGGGACCACCTACTTTCAAGGAGCTGTCATGAGCTTTGATAGCTTTCGAAGCCGCTTCATATAATTGAAAATATTGCAGGTGAGTACCTTTCCACATGGCTTTGTTCTCCGGCTCGTTCCAGATCTCCCAATATTTGATATTATAATGAAAGCCATTGTTCCAACCTTCGTTATAGTGCCGAATGATATTTATACATATTTTAGTCCACTTGGCATAGTCTTTTGGCGGGTTGACGAAGTAAGAAGTAAAATGCTCGATCGTTTCTCCGAGCCGGTAAACGATCTCAGAGCCGTTTTTTATGATAGGAGCAATGTAGTCGTCGGACTTGGCAAAAAGATAATTTTTAGGATCATCTGCATCTGCATCGAAAAGAGGGAAAATAGCATGAATATCGATAGCTTCCGAGTTAGGCCAGTTTGCATCGTGCAGCCGCGTATGCGGGAAACCAGCCGCCGCGTGATAACCGCTTATGGGTGCTGATATGGCGCCATAATTGAAAGGGCCACCATTAACGCCATGAAGTGCTTTGATCTTTCCCGCCGGTTTTGAAAAATCGATAATGACATCGGGCTTTACAGGATCCTGACCCCTGGCTGTCTGAGCCATTACTTCAAAGTTCAGTGTCAGCAATAGCAAAGCAATTGTCGTTATTTTCATACTGTTTTATTTATTACTTATGGCAATTCCGAACAAATTTATACCAGCGACCCGGACAGGAAAACGCCTGATTTTGCGACCAATGACACGCTATTTGCAAAAAAGTATCAGATCGCAGAAAGTTGGAAAAAATTACCGGCCCTGATTCCTCTCTCCGTTAATTGCAGTCTGCAACATTCATTCACTGCATCATGCTGAAAGAAAAGTATATACCCTTTTTCCATGGCTGAATTCAACAGCCATTTCTTTTCAGCGATTGTAGAAAGAGGAAACAAGTCATAGGCTGCAACATACGGAATTGGAATATGACCGGCGGATGGCAGCAGGTCACCTGCATAAATAATTTTCGTGTCCTTATAATCGATAACCGGCAACATCATTGATTCAGTGTGCCCATTCACACATAAAATGTTGATGTTTTTGGAAAATGGAAGTAAGGTAGGTTGAAAATCAGCGCTGGCAAATTTCCTTTGACTATCGGCGGCAGTATCCTGCGATTCAATGAACCGCAACTTTCCGCTTTGCAGGATGGGAATGATATTGTCTTCCAAGAATGAAGCCTTTTCTCTTTCATTTGGATGCAGGGCCTGGTTCCATTGCCGTTCATGGATCCAGTAAACAGCATTTTTAAACGACGGCACCAACGCATCACCTGCTCTCTCTATGCATCCGCCGCAATGATCGAAATGGAGGTGTGTAAGAAAAACATCTGTTATATCGTCCCGGCGAAATCCATGTGCCGCCAGGGATTTATCAAGCGTATCATCTCCATGCAAATGAAACCGGCTGAGAAATTTCGGATCCTGTTTATTACCGATCCCCGTGTCAATCAAAATTAACCGGTCTTCATCGGCGATCAGCAAACTACGTAAAGCCCAGGAACACAAATTATCTTCGTCCGGTGGATTGGTATGCTTCCAGATGCTTCTCGGAACGATACCGAACATTACTCCACCGTCAATTTTAAAATAGCCAGCGTTGATAGAATAGAGTTTCATTGTTTATTGTATTGTATATCCTCCGTCAATAAGTAATGACTGACCGGTAATACCTGCAGCCTTCTCACCCGCAATGAATAAAATGTATTGTGCTATTTCGGTGGCTGACAACAAACGTCGCTGAGGTATGGAAGGATAGATAAGTTCTTCTAATACTCTTTCTGCCGGGATATTCCGTGCTTTTCCCAGGTCAGGTAATTGATTTTGTACCAGCTCTGTGTCTACAAATCCCGGACAGATTGCATTAGCCGTTACGTTATAAGCAGCTCCTTCAATCGCCAGCACCTTCGTCAGCCCCACAACAGCATGCTTGGCGCTGACATAACCGGCCTTGCCGGAAGCAGCTACAACACCCATGATGGAAGCCATGTTGATGATCCTTCCGGATTTCTGTGCCTTCATTGACGAAAAAACACGCTTCGAAGCAATAAAGGTACCGAGCACCATCACTTTGAATAAGAGCTCAAACTTTTCTTTAGGAAATTCCTCCACCGGCGACACATATTGAAATCCTGCATTATTAACCAGCACATCGATGGTCCCATATTTCCGGTATACATTATCCAATGCATCATGTATCTGTTCTTCACTGGTTAAATCACAAACGACGCTGTCTATAGTTAAACCCTGATCACGCAAAGTTGCTGACGCAGTTGCCAGCTTCATGGTATCCGAATCCGAAATAATCACTATATCGCCTGTTGCTGAAAACTGCCTGGCAACCTCCAGGCCAATACCACCTGCCGCCCCTGTTAGAAATACAACTTTAGCTTTCATGTGCTATTATTTTATAGTTAAAGCTATTTTATCAGTACACCCCGATAAATGTTATCCGCTGTTCAATCAATAACCGGTCACCTGGTTATAACTCCTGTTAAAATTCCTGATAAGGTCCTGCATCATTCTTTTACTGCCCGCAAAAAAAGGGCTCCGCTGGTGAATGCTTTGAGGAACAGTTTCAAGAACATTACCATTACCATCAAAAGCCTTACCTCCTGCAACTTCAAAAATAAAACCGAAGGGATTGCATTCATATTGGAGACGGAGTTTACCCTGCCGGTGATCACTTGTTGCCGGGTGCAGAAAAATCCCGCCTTCAAACAATACCCTGTGCAGGTCAGCAACCATGCAACCGGTATACCTTGCATTGAATGATCCGGGGCTACGGTAATTCCACTCCTGCATGCTTTGAATATAATTCTGTACAGGCTTACTGTACTGGCGTATCTTACTTTCATTGATGGAATACAAAGTCCCGTTCACCGGGCATTGGATCGAAGGATGCGTCAGGAAGAATTCTTCAGTAGCCTGGTCGAAAGTAAATCCGTTCACTCCTTTTTGCGTGGCAAAGACAAGCATGGTGGAAGGGCCATAAATAATATATCCTGCTGCGACAAGCATTTTCCCTGGTTGTATGAAATCTTCCGTCTCGCATAAAAGCCCGGGTGAAGTACAGCGGCGGTAAATCCCAAAAACAGTTCCCAGTATATTACAATTGCCCGGGTTATCACTTCCATCTACCGGATCAAACATGACAATATAATTGCTTTGCAATGCATCGTGACTGTCAAACGCAGTAAATGAAGTGGCCTCCTCGCTGCCAACACCGGCGCAATGCAAGCTATTTTTCAATGCATCGGTAAGAACACGATGGGCAGACTGATCGATTAATTTGATCTTATCCCCCGAGGAATTGACCAATCCTGTTGCATTGTTATTATTGCTAAGCCCTGAATGAGATATCTTTTTCAATATGAGAGCGGCCGCCTGTCCTGCATTCTGCAAAATGGCACTGATCGATTTCGCCGCCAGCAGATCATTGCCGAGCCCTGTCAAACCGAACTCCTTTAAATTTATCCTGCCTGGTAACATATAACGAAAGATTTAGTATATGATCCGCCTATTGAATAACACCCAGCGCCATTTGAACAAGAGAGGAAGGTAATAGACATTACCCTCCTTCTTGCTCTGTCTGACGTGCTTACATCCTGTTAACTAAAAAGAACTGACACCACTTAACGACTGGTATCACTCAACGCTTTTCTATCGCGGCAATGGCTTTGATTGTTTTAATGACAGAATCCGGAGTAACGGAAATACTGTCGATTCCCTGCTCGACGAGGAACTGTGCGAAATCAGGAAAATCAGAAGGCCCTTGCCCGCAAATACCCACTTTAATTTTATTCCGTTTGGCTGAATCGATCAGTTTAGTGATCATAAATTTGACAGCATTGTCGCGTTCGTCATATAAATGAGCCACCAGCGATGAATCCCTGTCAAGTCCAAGTGTCAATTGCGTCAGATCATTGGAGCCAATAGAAAATCCATCGATATGCTGCGCAAATTCATCCGCCATAATGATGTTGGATGGCAATTCGGCCATGAGGTATAGTTCAAGCCCCTTCTCTCCCCTAACCAGTCCAAATTCTTTCATTGTCTTTTTCACATTGATCAATTCGCCTACGGTCCGGCAGAAAGGCACCATGACTACTACATTATCAAGTCCCATTTCTTCACGAACAATTTTGATCGCCTGGCATTCCAGTCCAAACGCATCCTTATATTTTTCGGAATAATACCTGGAGGCACCGCGCCATCCGATCATCGGGTTTTCCTCCTTTGGCTCGAAGTACTGACCACCCAGCAGGTTGAAATATTCATTGGTCTTAAAATCGCTAAACCGGACGATCACTTTCTTCGGATAAAATGATGCTGCAATTTTTGCAATGCCATAGGATAGCTTCTTGATAAAAAAGTCTTTTTCGTTCTCATAGCCCACAATTCTTTTCTGAATTTCCTTTGTCAGCACCTCATCTCCTATTTCCCTGTGCTGGAGAAGAGCAAGCGGGTGAACCTGTATATAGTTATTGATAATAAATTCTTCGCGGGCAAGACCAACACCGCTATTCGGCAAATGAGAAAACACGAAACTCATGGAAGGCGATGCTACATTAAGCATCAGGGATGTTTTAATAACCGGAAGATCGCGGAGATCATATTCATTCTTTTGAAATTCTATGATACCATCATACACAAGACCCGATTCACCTTCACCACAACTCACTGTCACCATGCTTCCTTCCTGCAGGATCTCCGTAGCATTTCCACAACCGACAATGGCGGGCACACCCAGTTCCCTTGCAACGATAGCGGCATGGCAGGTGCGTCCGCCTTTATTGGTTATGATCGCAGATGCTTTTTTCATAACAGGTTCCCAGTCGGGATCCGTCATATCCGTAACCAGTACATCTCCTTTTGCAAATTCATGTCCATCGATAACCCGCTTATCCAATGAAAATAAAATATTCACTTTGCCGGAAGCTATTTTATCTCCTACCGCAATCCCCTTCACCAGGACCTTTTCACTCCTGGTATCATCGGCAATACTATACTCTGTAATATGATGATGATCTTTCTGCGAATGCACTGTTTCCGGTCTTGCCTGCACAATAAATAATTCTTTGGATATGCCATCGACAGCCCATTCGACATCCATAGGGGTCCACTTATTCCGTATGCCGGAATAATAATCTTCAATTTTTATTACCCATTCAGCGAGTTGAATGACTATTTCATCCTGTATGCAAAATCGCTGCTGAAACCCTTTTTCAGTTGGTATGATCTTAACCCTTTCATCGGATTTATCACCATATACCATCATCTTGTCCTTAGCCCCCAGCTTCTTTTCGATAATAGCCCGGCAGCCTTTCCGGAGGGCAGGCTTAAAAACGATGAATTCATCAGGGGAAACAGATCCCTGTACAATCATTTCTCCAAGTCCGTACGACCCGTTGATAATGACAGCTTCTTTAAAACCACTTTCAGTATCCAGGCTGAATGCCACTCCCGATGCCCCCAGATCGCTTCTCACCATTTTCTGAACACATATACTAAGTCCCAATGAAAAGTGATCGTAACCGAACGAGTGCCGGTAGCTGATGGCACGGTCCGTGAACAAACTTGAAAAACAATTCCTGACACTATCCATCAACGATGCAGGTCCGCGAACATTCAGATAAGTTTCCTGCTGACCAGCGAAAGAAGCGTCCGGTAAATCCTCCGCCGTTGCCGAAGAACGTACCGCTACATCTGTATACTCCTGGTTAAAGGCTGCCGATAAATTTTCGTACGCCCTGATAACTACCTCGCTCATGTCCTTTGGAAAACGGCCGTTCTTTATTAAGAGGCGTACCTGTGAACCACCGCGTCGCAGCGATTCAAGATTGTCATAATCGATATTACTAATGATATGACCGATCGTACTTTCCAGGTTATTGAACCGGATGAATTCATGATAGGCAGCTACGGTGATAACGAAGCCACCAGGGATACGAATTCCCATTGAAGTAAGATGTTGCAGCATTTCACCAAGAGAAGCATTTTTGCCACCGACCTTTTCTATATCATGAATGCCGACCTCGTCAAGCCTGAGCGTAAATTTATTGTTGTCCATTTTTGAATTTTCATATTAAGGTTTAAGAAATAATACTGTATCCATTCTCACACATGGTAATTAACCTGTTCAGATTGGTTTTGCCTGGTGTTGGGGAAAATCACTGACACACCTGCAGGAAACCTGGTCCATCACCTGGAGAAGTTCTTTTTTTAAAAGGGTTATGGTATGATCGGCTCCCTGCTTACCAAGCGCTGCTACGCCATACATAAAAGTTCTTCCCAAAAAAGTAAACCTGGCCCCGGAGGCAAGGGCGCGGGCAATATCCGGGCCCGATCGCAGACCACTATCCATCATGATCTCTATTTTATCCGAATATTCTTTTTGAATCCTGTTAAGAGACCGTATCGCTGATTCACCGGCATCCAGTTGTCTTCCGCCATGGTTTGATACAATAAGACCATCCACACCTAACCGGATTGCTTTTTCAGTATCCTCCACACCGGCTATCCCTTTTAAAACCAGTTTCCCTTTCCAGCGATCACGGATACGAGCTATCTTTTCCACGTTCAATCTTCCATTAAATGTTTTGTTCATAAACGACCCAAGCTGTTTCATACTCATTCCTGCAGACATGTAAGGTTTCAATGATGCAAACTCCGGTTTACCATGAAGAAGAGTTTGAAGAGCCCAATCAGGTTTCGATATGATTTGCAGTATATTGCGGGCTGTCATCCTGGGTGGCATGGAAAGTCCATTTCTTATGTCTTTAGGACGGTAACCAAAAGAAGGTACATCTGCCAGCAGCACCAGAACAGGATAGCCTGAAGAACCGACACGCCGGAGGAGGTGATTGGTCATTTCTTCTTCTGCAGGATGGTATAATTGAAACCAGGCCCTTCCTTCCGTTATTTCACTTACTCTTTCAATACTGCTGGTACTGACAGTGCTCAATACAAAAGGAATATTATGCGCAAAAGCAGCTTTGGCAAGTATTTCGGCTGCACCGGGCCATATCAATCCCTGTAAACCAACAGGCGCTATCCCGAATGGAGCATCATAATGTTGTCCCAGCAAGGACACTTTCATATCCGGTACACCGATTGTCTTTAAATAGTTCGGGATAAGTTCTACCTCACGGATCTGTACAGTATTCTTTTCAAGATTTGTTTCTTCATTACAGCCGCCATCAAGGTATTCGAAAGCAAACCTGGGGATCCGCTTCCTGGCCTTATCTCTTAAATAACTTATAGCCGGATATTCCGGGTTATAATAACTGTTCATAGTGCGCTGTTTTGCCGGAATAATTGTATATACCCGGAACATCATTATTTATTAATACGCTGGCAGGAATCGATACCCGTATGAGGTTATTTCTTTTCTACTGTGATCAGGCAAACTGATGGCTGGGTAATCAATATATCATTGATAAGAATAACTTTTGCATTTGTTTGCCTGGTTGATTTACTGATCTGTTTAAGCTTATTCTTTTCATCCAGCAGGTAAACGGTACAAACAGTTTCTCCTTCCCAGGGCAGGTTCCCTACACGCAGATCGAAAGCATCAACAGTCGTTGCATAAGTGCTCAACAGCACCTTCACCTTAGTCGAAGCATCGTTGATACCGGCCAGCGCATAGGCTTCCCTTGAGGCGCTGCTTTTCAGTTTGTTCTTCGCTTCACTCAATTGATAAAATGCCTTAAAAGAAAAATAAGATCTTCTTGGTTCAGCCGTCATAGCACCTGAGGTACCCTGTAAAAAATCGAACAATCCCCAACTGCAGCAACCCAACCCCGTTCCGAGATAGAAATGGGCCATATCTACATTACCCTGCATGGTGATCAGGGCAGCCGCATCTGCCGATGCATCTGACATACTGGTAGTCTCTGCTACTGTTGGCGGATAGTTCTTACCACTCAACCATCCCCACTCGGTTAAAAATAATTTCGTTCCTGTATAACCATAGGCATCCAGGTATTGCCGGTGATGCGCTGTATGGTCAAGGATGTCTTTGGGATTGGTGAAGTAATGATGATAAGCGAAAAAATCCAACGGAACTTTATTCGTACTGCAATACCGGATAAAAGCTTCAGCGAATTCACGGTCATAAGCAGGACTGGGTCCGCCAAGTGAAGGCCCGCCAACCTGCAGGTTGGGATCATATGCTTTTAGCGTAGCAGCGATATTTTTATACAGATCGAAATATTGTTCCTTCGTTCCCACCCATCCATTACCACTTGGTTCGTTCCATACTTCCCAATATTTAATATTATAATGAAATCCATTTCCCCAGCCTGCATTATAATGTTTAACCACCTGCAACATTACCTTCGACCATTTGTCATAATCAGAGGGAGGATCGTTTCTTTTTCCTGTTTCGCCATATCCAAGGCGGAAAACCACTTCGATACCCAGGTCAACGATCGATTTGATATAAGGATCTGAAACAATGAACCGGTAGTTTGCGGGATCATCAGCATCGGCGGAAAAATCAGGGAACATATCGGAAAAATCTATCCCGCCGTATTCGTCCAGCCGCACAGAGCTAACACCTGCCTCCTGGTATTCCCTTGAAATATCAACTGCGTTATGACCATTATATCCCTGGTAAGGAGTATACACTGCATAAGGACCCTGGTTCATACCAATCAATTGCCGGTTAATGATCCCTTCAATTTGTGAAGCATCGACAGATACGAAAGTTTTTTGTCTGGGCTCCTGCGCCGGACCTGCTTCCACCGTTTTCTTTTTACAGGAGCACATCTCCATCATGCAGAACAACAATAACCAACTCACAGGGTTTTTGAAAATCATCTTACTGATATTTTATCATTTGGTATAAGGAACGGAATTATAATAACCATCATTCTCCTTTGATCATTCTTTCCATCGTTACGAGGCAGATGGACGAAGAGGGTATACTGATGTCTTCAAGTAAAAGGGTATTCCCTTCTCCTTTGGTAGTTTCCCGCAGGTTCCACCTGGTGACGTCCAGGTTATGAGTGGAATCCAACAGCAACACCTGGCAGGATGTTTTTCCTTCCCAGGGAACATGATCGACGCGGAGATCATAACTGTCAACAGATGATTGACGGTTGGCTAAAAGAAAATATATTTTATTCTTTTTTTCAGAAACGCCGGCTATCCCGGTTAGCCTTTCGGCTTTCCCTTCTGCCGGCATTGTAATTTTTACTCCTACCCTGTTCTCTGCTTCCGCCAGTTTACCATAGGCTTTGAATGCGAAGTAAGATTTCCTCGGTTGCACATCATCTTTGCCATCTTTTTTTATAAAATCGAATAAGCCCCAGGGCCATCCCGCCAGGCCTCCGCCTACGTAGAAATGTGCCATATCAACATTTTCCTGCATGGCAATGATGGCAGCGATATCGGCTACCCCGTCGTCGATGCCAGCCAGTTCTTCGCTCAAAGGAGGATAATGACTTCCGGGAAGCCAGCCCCATTCTGTCAAAAACAATTTGGTGTCGTTATAACCATGTGCATCCAGGAATTTCCGGTATCGTTCGCTATATACCGCATGCTCGGCAGGATCCCTGAAATATAAATGGTAGGCGAAAAAATCCAGGGGAATTTTATTTTTGCTGCAATACTGGATAAAAGATTCGGCGAATTGACGATCATACTGAACATCAGGCCCTCCCAATGAAGGACCGCCTACCTGGATAGCGGGATTATATTTTTTTATTTTACGCGCAGTGATCTCATATAATTTACAATACTGCAGCGTGGTGCCATTCCAGCCCAGCCCGCTGGGTTCGTTCCATATTTCCCAATATTTAATATTCCATTTGTGGCCGTTAGCCCATCCTTCATTATAATGTTTGATGATCTGCAGCGCTATATCCGACCATTTCTCATAATCGGAAGGTGGATCATTCCGGCTCTTTTCTCCTCCATACCCTAACCGGAAAACGATTTCCATTCCTATATCCCTGATCGATTTAAGATACTGGTCGCCCAATGTAAAGTTGTAGTTTTTGGGATCTTTTGCATCAGCTTTAAAATCCGGGAAGATATAACTGATGTCTACATCGGCATACTCATCCAGCCGGGATGAATGAATACCTGCTTCGGTAAAATAATGGGACAGATCGATAAAATTATCTCCTTTAAATCCGGCATTCGGTACTGGTATTGTAAGAGGTCCCTGGTTTACCCCCGATAATGCTTTTTTTATCTTTCCCTGCATAACGGCAGCATCGATACTGATCTGTGCTTTCCTGGTTCCTGGCTCCGGATCGATAAAGGATAGCAATCCTGCACTCAAAAGCAGAGCGAATAATCGATATTTCATACTGTACATTATAACTGCCGGCCGCACTGGCTGAAGCTGGCAAGCCGGCAGTTGGATGATAGGTTATAGTTCCGTAGGTAGTAAGTTGATTTTTGTTATTCCTGATCAATAACCCGGGTTCTGTTTGAGACCGGGTAGGATGGATGTCTCATTGATCGGGATAGGGAATAATAAGAATTTATCTTTCCATGCATTTCTTCTTCCGGCAACAAACCGTTTGTAGTTGAAAGTACCATTGGTATTTTTCGTGATTTCCATGCCTGTAATAAGCTTATCTGTTTTATCGATGATCTTCCATCTTTTAACATCCCAGAACCGGTGCTCTTCAAAAGAAAGTTCCACTCTGCGTTCATTCCGGATACGTTCGCGCATCTGATCTTTTGTTAAACCAGCTGGCAGAGCCGGCATTTCAGCTCTTGAACGTATTGTGTTTATAGCGGCATACACATCGGCAGTAGGGCCTGATGCTTCGTTCTCCGCTTCCGCATAATTCAGGTAAATTTCTGCCAGCCTGTATTTCTTCCATGCTACTGCGCATTCGTTCACCCCGCATTTGGGATTGATGTATTTTCTCAGGTAGTATCCTGTATGCGTATTTTTTAAATTAGGTGCCGTTCTTATTAACTGATCTGCACCACCAAGAAAAGTTTCGACGATATGGATAGCACCGTTTACATTGTCATAGGAAGCACCGTTGTACCAGATGGATGTATAAAAGCGGGGATCACGGCCTGCGTAAGGCAATGCCTCATTGTAACCGGAAGCAGGATTGATGATCGGCTGCAGGTGGTCTTCATCCAGGTAACCCAATACCGGTGGCTCACCGGTAGCCTGCATTTCATAACTGTCCACCAGTTCCTGCGTCGGGCAGGCACCAGCCTTATAAGGATTTTTGCTGGGAATGGATTGCACATTGCCCAAACCTCCGAGCGTAACGATATCGAAGATCGTTTCCCGGTCAGATGGGTTGCTGTTGTAGTCAGCATACTGCGGAAAATAGTCTTCGTAACGGGATAAAGGAGTTAAGCGGAATTCATTATCACGTGTCAGCTCTGTTAATGCATTTTTTGAAATTTGTGCAGCCTGTTGCCATTTGGCGAGATCATTGGCCGGGTTCCACAAAGGACTGGCATTAAAAAGCGATGCCTGCGATTTTACAGCATACGCAACTGCTTTGGTCACTCTTCCCCTTTCATTATCCGCTTTCAAACGCATGGGCAATTCCGGTATCGCAATGGCCCGGTCGCATTCGCTGACAATAAAATCCACGCACTCCTGGAAACTGGGCCGGGTAAGTTTGGTATAGTCGAAATCTGCTGCAGGTGATTTATCAATAACAGGCATCGGCCCGAACTGCTTGATCAACTCGAGATAATAGAATGCCCTCAAAACAATCACTTCTCCTTTAAAGCGGTTTCTTTTTTCCGCACTGATGAATGCACTTGTTCCGTCTATCCTTTCCAGGAAAATGTTTGCATACCTGATACCTGTCCAGAACCCTGCATACCGGTTCGTATTTCTGCCGAAGGCATCAGGGTAATAAGTAGACATGGGATCGAAGCTCGGCGTAGCAGTGCCTGCATTCCATTGCGTACAAAAATCATCGTTCCCTCCGTTACCCTCATGTGTTTCCCGCGCTTCATCGGAAGCGCCGGCCATCAACTCATAATAATAATAGGTGGCCTCATACTGGGGGACTTTTGTATAAACAGTTCCCAAAAAAGCTTCTGTTTGTTTTTCGTCGGAAAATACGTTGTCCAACGTGATCCTGCCATCCGGAGTAATATCCAGGAATCTTTTTTTGCATCCCCCTGAAACAACAGATACCAGGAGTATGGAGAAAAATATCTTCTTCATTGCAAGTAATTTAATTGATTGATTAAAAGGTAACATTGAAACCGAAATTGAAAATTCGCAAAAGAGGATAGGTTGAGTTTCCTGTTGATTCCGGATCAATATCTTTCGCAGGTAACCTGTCCCAGGTATAAAGATTCAGACCATTCGCATAGATCCTGACATTCTGCGCTCCTACCATTTTCGATAAGCGTCTCGGAAATGTATATCCGATTTCCACATTCTTCAACCGGATAAAACTTGCATCGACAATAAAGAAATCGTTGGCTGTTTCATTCTGGTTCGCACCAGTGGAAAGACGTGGATAGGTGATCTTTTCTCCCAGGTCCTGGCGCTCCTGTGTCCAGCTGTTCAAATGTCTTTTTACATAGTTACCCTGTGTGGAAAAAACACCAAATCCCTGGAAATACTGCGATACATTCGTCGCTCCCTGGAACAAGGCACTCAGATCAAATCCTTTGTACGTAACACTGAGGGCTGCACCAAACGTATACTGGGGAATACCCGGATAACCGACCGGGGCCATATCTTTTTCATTGATCACATTATCCTTATTGAGATCCCTGTATTTGAAATCGCCTGGTTTAGCAGGTTGTCCTGCCACATTCTGCACGGGCGAGTTGGCCACATCCGCCTGGCTGGTAAAATAACCATCTGTTATATATCCAAACCGTTGACCGATCGTATATCCTGTCTGCCGGTATGTATACGCATAATCATCCGGCAATAACACTTCATCAGCAAACAGTTGTTTATTTTTTGCGTAGTTGACATTTACTTTCCCCAGCACGGAGAAGTCCTTGTTAAATGCTTTTTTATAAGTCAGCTCAGCTTCAAAGCCTTTATTATTGATCACCCCGATATTAGCTGGTGGAATAGCGGAAAGCGGCAATCCGTTCAGGATAGGTATCGTTCCCCGGTTACGTAAGATGTTATCTCTTTTTTCATAGAACACATCCACAACCAGTTCCAATCCATTCTTAAGGGCCAGTTCCATTCCTACATTTGTTTTCTTGGAAACTTCCCATTGCAGATCTGCATTCTTAAATAATCCGATATTGATATAATTGCCATTTCCGAGACCCCCGATATAACTTCCAGGCAATACCTGTATGTCATCAAGGTAAAGAAATCTCCTGCCCCCGATACGGTCATTACCCACGATACCATACGAACCGCGCAACCTGAGATTGCGGATGACCGAACTGTTCTCAAGGAAAGATTCTTTCGACAGGTTCCAGGCAGCAGATAAGGCAGGGAAGAACCCAAACCGTTTTCCTTTGGCAAATTGTTCGGAACCGTTATATCCTGCATTAAATTCAAAGAAATATTTGTTGGCGAAATTGTAAGAAAAACGGCCCGCCAGTCCTCTTGAATTATACGGAAGCTCTTCATTCACCACTATTTTCTGCTGCTGGAAAAGCAACAGACCCGTTACGGTATGCTTTTGAAAATTCCTGGCATAATTCACAAAGCCCTGGAAATTGCTAAGTGTATTAAAGAACTTACCACCAGAAATCGTCAGTGGTGTATTCACATCGGCATTGAAAGGAACATAATAAACACTATCCTTTCCATCCGCGCCCTGCTGGTTCCGGTCGATAACCTGTATCACTTTTGCATAGTTCTTTGTCGCAAAAAGATTATTTGTAAATTTCGAATCGAATGACATGACGGCTTTGACCGAAAGTCCTTTGGTAATGAAATCAAGTGTTTTATTCATGCCGTAGGTGGCAGTAACATTGGTCCTGGTCTGTTGTATATACCCGCTCCTGTTAAGTTGTCCGAATGCAGGATGGAATACATCGCCTGCAGTAACAACATCACCATCAGGAGAAAGTGGCCCGGGCACTGTAGCCGGAAGAGCGTTCATATACCTGAAAATATAAACGGTAGGCGATTCACTGCTGATCGCTGCATTCAGATCGCTGAATAACTGCGATCTGAAAATACTGCTTGGCATATTTTGTTTTTCAATATATCCTGCAATATTCAGGAAAGCTGTTAAAGTAGGACTTAACTGGAGATCGAGGTTTGACCTGAAGTTATACCTGTCCAGTTTAAAACTGGGATCGTAAGGAAGACCCTGTTCTACTTTGAATTGACCACCCTGACTAAAATAACCTGCGTTTACAAAATACTTGGTGAATTTGGTTGCACCTGAAACGTTCAGGTTATACCGGGTAGCAAAAGAATATTTTTTCATTAACAGATCGTTCCAATCCGTATTGGGATATCGCAAAGGATCTTCCCCGCTTTTATAATAATCAATCGCATCCTGTGAAAAAGTTTCAGGAATGCCGTCATTTCTTTGCGCCAGGTTTCTCAGCGTTGCATATTCATACGAGTTGACGGGTTCTATCATGCGGGGGAAATCCTGCATGCCGGCTTCCGCTGTGAAATTGATCTGCGGTTTTTCAGAAGTTCCTCTTTTAGTGGTAACGAGAATCACCCCATTGGCTCCGCGAACACCGAATATCGCTGTCGAGGAAGCATCTTTCAGGATGGTAACCGATTCCACTTCATTAGGATCGATATAGGTCAGGTCGCGTTCCACTCCATCCACCAATATAATGGGAGCTTGTGCATTGATGGTACCTACCCCACGTATAAATAATTGTGTCAGGTCACGTCCGGGCTCACCACTTCGCTGAATGGCCGTCAGACCAGGTAAACGCCCTGCCAGTGTAACCGCCAGGTTGGCCGCAGGACTTTGTTTGATCTCTTTTGTTTGAATAGAAGCAATGGCACCTGTCACCGTTTCTTTCTTTTGAGTGCCATAACCGATCACCACAATTTCATCCAGGTCAAGAGCCTGCCGTTTTAGTGTAATATCTATTGCAGCAGTGCTTCCTACAGCTACTTCCTGTTCCGCGTAACCTACCATTCTGAAACTAAGCAGGTCCCCTTTTTTGGCTGTTATGGAATAGGCTCCTGCTGCATTGGTCGTAGTTCCGTGCTGTGTTCCTTTAACAAATACAGAAACACCCTGCAATGGAGCCCCAAGGGAATCAATGACCTTCCCTGTTATCGCTGCCGGGCCCTGTGAAAAAACAGTATCACAGCAACCAAATAGCAGCAGTACGCCAATAAGGCGTGTTACATAAAAGTTTCGCAGTAATAGTTTAGTAGTCATGAAGATGAATTGAATTGTTAAATGCAGTTTTGATTCAATAAGCTTTTTCGTTCAAATGATGTTTTCACAAGCAAACCAGTCAGGTTAAAATAGCTGTAAACGAATTTTACACTAAATAATAACGCAATACAGTGGCTTACCCAATGCGGGATAGCATGTCCCGGGCGATAAGGACACTGCGCTCACGAAAATTATTTATAAAGGATAGGTTATGGCTTCAGTCTTCAACTGAAGGAGTGATCCGGCACAATGTTGATCTGATAATACCTGGACCGAAAATAAATTCATCTTTTATATTTGAATTAAACCCGGATGTTTCCGATAATACCGAATGGCAATCAACTGCCCCGTCACAAAATGTTTTCTGCGGAAATAACAATGTAGCGGGTGCTGCAGGTATCGGGAAAATTACCACGGCAACTTTATCATCTTTTATTCTTTCACTACACCGTTGGGATGGGATTTCAATGATAGCATCCTGTTCCTGCCGCATGGACAGCCCAGGCAAAAATGTAAAATTGAATAGTAAGTCTGATTTCTTCAGATGCATGGCAAGCAGTTTTAACACAATTTCTTTTTCAAATCTACTTAGTAAAAATATCGCAGTGATGACTATAAAAAAACAACTATAAATTCAAATCATGACACTCCTTTTGCATAAATCCATCCGGCCGGTTTTATGTACAAGCCGTGGGCCATTCAACTAATAATTATACTTTCTTTCATTTTATTTTCGAATGACCAGGAGTTTCCGAATACGGTATCTGTTAAAAATGGCATAGGCTGAAAATCTGTTCCGGAAATGATCTGGATCAACTAAATGATAAAGCCACCCATCTGTCATTCCATCGATTCATCAGCCAGGTAAAGTATCGATTCGTAATTCCTGTTAACCGCTTCAGCCATAGCCATTTCACAGGTTTTTGCAGAACAATAATAGCCATCATACTCAGAAGATCTCACCTCTGCCGCCTCAAAAAAAGTGGCCGATGCCGTTAATTCCGGGAAAAGAAAACCCCTGTCACCGGCCATCCCGCAACAACCTGCCTGCAATGGAACCGTCACCTGCAACGCAAAAAATGCTGCCACCCGCTTGAATTTATCTTCTGTACCGGTCTTTTTGAGTGAACACACCGGATGTAAAACAATATGCTGTTTTTTTGAAGGAGGCGGGCAAACAGGTAAGATCATATCATGCAGGAAATCGATGCTATCCAGGATCGTCAATTGATCAAATCGCTGCTGACCAGCCGGGCCAAGCACGGAACGCAACGACTTCAGTGTATGTGTACAGGAAGTCATGTCCGTTACCACAGGATATTTTCCTTCGCAGGAACTTTCCCAAAGCCGGTCAATGACCGTTGCCGCCATATAACAATATGCCTCGTAATACCCTTTGGAAGAGAATATTTGTCCGCAACACAGAGCAAAACTCCGGTTTACGACGATGACATGGATACCTGCTTTTTTCGAAACACGTTGAAAAGTTTCCCTGAGATCCGGCTTCCCTTCCACCGAGCCACCAAGATTTCTCGAAATACAGGTTGGGAAATACACAATTGTCCTGCCCGGCTCAGTACCGGCAGCGTGATCCTGCATCAGTTTTTTCTTTTTTGGAACAACGATTTGATTGGACCAGAGAGGAAATGAAGGAATGAATTTCCTGATAGTGGTCGTTACACGCAATAATGTATTCTTTCCAGTCAACCTGTTAACAGCAATTCCTGTACGAAGCAATTTGCGGACAATCCATTCTGCAAGGCCAAATCTTTTTGCAGTCATAAGCGCGATACGATTAGCAATAACAGAATGCTTTTCTTTTCTCAATCGTTTTACAAGATCACCGGTATTGATATCGACCGGGCAGGCTTCTGCACAAAGTCCATCTACAGCACAGGTATCCAATCCCTGGTATTGGTATTGTTTCAGCAATAGCCGGTAATCGCGATCAGCGCCCGATTCTTTCATTTGTGCCAATGCTCTCCGTACAACAATTCTTCTGCGTGGAGTTAATGTCAGGTCACGGCTGGGACATTTGTGTTCGCAATACCCACATTCGATACATTTATCTACTTCGGTTTCTACAGCAGGAAGTGCTTTCATATTTTTTATATGCACCTGCTTATCGGCATTGATGATTACGCCGGGATTCAGCAACCCGGCAGGGTCTGCAGCTGATTTGATCCGTTGCATGATCCGGTAGGCTTCACCACCCCACTCCGTTTCGACAAAAGGAGCCATATTCCTGCCCGTTCCATGTTCTGCTTTCAGACTGCCATTATATTTTTGCGTCACCATCTTCACGACATCCTGTATAAACCTGTCGTACCGGCTTATCTCTTCCGGCCGGTCAAAGGACTGTGTAATGACGAAATGAATATTGCCATCTTTGGCATGACCGAAAATGATCCCGTTGTGGTAAGCATATGTATGAAAAAGTTTCTGCAGATCCGCAATGGCATCACCCAATTTTTCCACGGGAAATGAAAGATCTTCGAGGATAACGGTAGTACCGCTTTTTCGTACTGCGCCAACAGAAGGAAACAACCCTTTACGCACCTTCCATAAAAATTCACGTTTAACAGGATCGCTGGTAAATTCAACAGGATTAAGAAGCTGAAGCACCATTGCTTCTTTTAAAAATTCATTCGTTGCGGATTCCAATAATGGATAGCTGCTTTCCTGGAACTCTACCAGGAGTGCAGCAGCTGCCGGGGCAAGACTTTTAATAAGGGGGTCCATCCCTTCGATATTTTCCACTGACCGCAGCGATGCCCTGTCCATTATTTCAACCATCGCCGCATTTGCCTTTTTCAATAACATAATAGCATTACACGCGGAGCGGATATCCGGGAAGTATAAAAGAGCCGTCGCCTTACAGGGCAGTTCCGGTATGGTTTCCATTACAGCCTCTGCGATAAAAGCAAGGGTTCCTTCCGCGCCGATCAATAAATGAGCAAACATATCCAGGGGATGCTCATAATCGATAAGGGCGTTTAAAGAATAACCAACCGTATTCTTGCTGATGTATTTTTCCCTGATCTTAGCATATAAAACTTTGTCCTGCAGAATTGCTTGCCGCATCGCCGTCAATTCACCGGCTAAGCCTGCACATTCACTGGCGAACCGTTCATAATCGCGGGGCTGTTCTGTAGTAAACGTTTCTCCGCCAGGTAAAATAAAACGAATGAAGCGGGTAGTATGATAAGAGTTGAATTGCACCCCGCAACACATACCACTTGCATTGTTGGATAAAATACCGCCCATCATCGCAGCACTGATACTGGAAGGATCGGGCCCGATCTTACGATTGAATTTCCGGAGATAAGCATTCACCATCGCACCCGTTATCCCCGGTTGAACCCGGACAAGGTTTCCCTCGTTTTCAATCGTTATTCGATTCCAGAAACGACTGAGATCGACAAGGATTCCATCGGTAATGGACTGACCGGAAAGACTGGTTCCACCGGCTCGGAAAACCAATGGTATGTTCTCCTGTTTGGAAAACCGGAAAAGCGATACGATCTCTGTTTCGTTTACGGGAAGCACCACTGCTTGCGGAACCAAATAATAAAATCCGGCATCCGGTGCAAAAGAAATTCTATCGATAAGCTTTGCCAGTATACGCTCTGCCGGGAGAAATGCCTGTAAACGATCAATCAGATCCATGAATATATTTTATGAACAGGAATGGATGGAGTTAATTCCTTTGGATGTCTTACCAGCGGCCTGGATACCGCTACTTTATCATTCCTTATTTTTTGTTCCTTACAAGAGCCGCCTTCGGAAGGCTTTTGTATTAAACCCTATGTGTGTATTCCTATGTACCTATGTGCCTATGTGGTAAGAAAGCTGATTTAAGACAGTTTCATACTAGCTTTTTACCACATAGAAACATAAATCCTCCCCGATCTTCGCCCTTGCTTCAACCATATCACTTATTCAGCCGGTCGAGTGTCTTTTGAAGCTGGATCAACTTCTTATTCCTTTCGTTTTCTGTTTTGGTGGAAGCAACGCCCGGGTAATTAAAAAAACCCTTGCCTGTTTTTAAACCAAGTTGTTGCTGTTCAACTTTTGTATGGAATAAACCGGATGCCTGTTGACTGTTATCCAATAGCGGCAAGAGGTTATTTAATACTTTTTCCCAGATATCCAGGCCACCGAAATCGGCGATCTCAAAAGGCCCGTTCAATACCCAGCGGATACCCAAACCATCTTTCATTGCGCTGTCGATCTGCGAAGGATCTGCAATCCCCTGTTCTACTAAAAAACAGGCTTCGCGCACTACTGCAGCCTGCAGCCTGTTAGCAATAAATCCATAAATATCTTTTTTCAATACGACTGGTTTCTTTCCGCAGTTCTGCAGGAAATCCGCAATCAATTGACCAAGCTCCGGAGTTGTTTGACCGGCAACAATTTCCACAAGAGGCACCAGGTGTGCCGGGTTAAAAAAATGCATAATGATCATCCGGCTGGCAAAGGGCTGGTCTGCCGATAATTCTTCCAATGAAAAACTGGAAGTATTGGAAGCAACGATCGCTTTATTTTTCAAAAAAGGAGATATGCTTTTATATAATTGCCTTTTAATGGACAGATCCTCGGGCGCCGTTTCGATGACGAGGTCCGCTTCTTTCACCGCCTGCCCTGCATCGGTCGTGTATTCGATGACTGCAGCGCTTACAATATCGGCATCCCCGTTTCCGGATGCTATTAATTTTTTCTTCGCGTTAGATAATGCAGCGGGATTGGGATCAAACAAGGTTACATACAGCCCCTGTCCCGAAAAAAAACGCGCAATCCCCGAACCCATGGTACCACCACCAAGTACTGCGATCTTAACTATAGCTGGCTTCATTATTTTAAATTTATAAGCGCTTAGTGCGCGAATACAATATTCAATTATTCTTTTTTACCATTTCCAGCGCCCGTTCTACAGATATGCCATCATGAACGATACCCATCAAAGCTTTTGTGATCAATGAAGGGGATTCATGCTGGATAATATTACGTCCATACACAATACCGGCGACACCCTGTGCCATCAATTTCTTCGTGCGGGTAAGGATCTGCTCATCGGTTGTTTTACCCCCACCTCTTACGAGTACCGGGATCTCTCCTGCAATTTCCACGACACGATGATACTGACTTACGTCATCACAGGGATCTGCTTTGATAATATCCGCACCCAGCTCTGCCGCCTGCCTGACGAGCGGCAGTATCTTATTAATATCCCCATCCACCATATAGCCTCCTCCCTCGCTATTGGCACGGAAAACCAGGGGTTCGATCATAAGGGGCATACAATAATGATCCGCTTCGGATTTAATGCGAAGGATATTATCGATACATTGAGCAGTCACTTCAGGTGCACCGGGTATACTAAACAGGTTGATGCATAAACATACCGCATCGGCGCGCACCGCCTGCAGTACCGGCTGATCGATCAATTTGCTGAATACCGTAGCAGGCAGGGACGGACCATATACATTGGCAACATCCGTACGCAGCACGAGAGAAGGTTTATGCCTGCCTGGCTTTCGTTGCAGGTACTTGAGTTGTCCTATTGTCAACTGGATAGCGTCTGGCGCTGCATCGGTAATGATGTCAACAGCCGACTGCATATTTTCTATTCCTTTTAAAAAAGCGATCTCGTTAAAGAAACCATGATCGATCGCCACATCAAAACATTTTCCTGATACAGGATGAAAAAGCCGGTTAAGCTTATATGATTTCACGTTATTATTAAAGTTTACTTATGATATAAATCATGGGGAAGAATACTCAACTGCTTTACAATTCCCACATGGCATTGATCAATGCTACCGTTTCATTCACCAACACTTCCCCACCTTCCGGACCTACAGGGTTTGCCATGGCACTGTATCCGCCTCCCAGCAGTGCCCTCGGTGTGGGAAGGTAATCGCAGTAATCACAACTAAGTTGTACGATAAAAGTTTGTTTGGCTTTACTCCTGGCGGATATCCTGAACCCATAGTCCACGAATAATTCAAAAGAATTGCTGGCAATCGCAATATCCCCCAGCCGCAGTACATGAAGCTCCATGTTATAAAATGGTTTCCGGCCCTGGTTCTTATATTGTTCGATCACTGCATCTTTTTTGCGCACGATACCATAATCGGAATTCTTATTATCCCAGGGACCATACTCCCGGCTTGCTTCATTTTCTTTTACTTCGCGCAGAAACCTGTTCCAGGCAGAGCCGGGAGCGTCTTTCTCATGAGGTTCGCGGCTATGTATCTCCTCAGAAATCTTTACTGCTTCCTGGTATTCGCTATCCGACACTTTTCTTTCAGGTAAAGCAATATCCTTCACTGTATGCTTAAACTCCACCGCGTACTGAATTCCTTTTTTGGCTTCAGGGTAAGCATCTTCAACAACATGCGCTAACCGTTTACCGATCTCAATTATTCCGGGAACATCCCACATATTGGGTTCTCCTGCTTTATACCGGCGGGTAAGATCACGGGGAGAAATATCTCCTGCAGCGCCGCATTGGGCCAATACATAAACATCGCCGGAAAATTTTTCTTTCAGCTCTTTACGTACCTCGCTCCAGAAATCTGCCGACACATAATATTTCGATTCGGTTACCTGGGCGGGGCAGGAAACATTCATAATGATTCCTGTCAGTTTTTCCTGCTTGTCCCAGCAAAATAACATGTCTACACCGTTATCGGCTGGTCCTTCCAGTCCTATAAAATCCTCCCTGTCCGTGTTGCCATACATTTCCGTTGTACCATCGGCATATTGAACCCTGCGGTTATACCCGATCGCTGCATAACGTAATGCCCTGCTGATCGCTGCAGGCGCCCGTTGCTCCCAGGCAGCAATAACTACCTTACTTAAACGGTCTATTAATAATTTTCCATATTCACTCGTTACATCAGGATAAGGAGCCGAATGTGTATGTGTCGCATTCAAAAAAAGTTTCCGTGTATCGAAACCAGGAATTTTTTCTTTAACGGCCTTCTTCAAAGAATCCTGTAAAGGCTGAAAAGAGCAAAGCAGGTCCATAGATACCATGATTGCCTGTTCCTTACCTCCATTTTCATCTGCCGATTCAATGGCGCAAGCCGTTACCTTCAGCGGGCTTTGCACATATTCCGATATCCTTTCATAGTATTGTCCGAATAATGATGCCGGACCAGTTGGCGTAATATCTTCAATAGCCCAACCAATATGCAATACCTGGTCTTTTTTTTCTTTGGACATTTTTATCGCCCTTTTATTTTTATATGGGTTTTGTCATTTCAATTTGTTACCACAACAGCTTACCGGTAACCAAATTTCTTTTCCACTTCAGTGATCGCATCTTCGATAATATCCATCCCTTTAGCAGCAAACTTTTCATCCATGATCAGCGGCGGGGACATCCGTAAAATATGACCAGCCGGTATCCAGGCCAATCCTTTTTTAAATGCGCTCTGGTAAACCAGTTTCCCGGCCTCAGCAAAAGGTTCCTTCGTCGCCTTATCTTTTACCAGTTCAATACCCAGTAAAAATCCTTTGCCTTTGATATCGCCAATGATCGGGTGTTGTTCCTTCATTCGTTGCATCCGTTTCATGAAGTACGCACCTACTTCGCGCACATTCTCTAAAATATTTTCTTCTTCGATCACTTCGATCGAAGCAAGAGCAGCCGCACAGGCCATAGGATTTCCACCATAGCTGGAAGAAGCCGATATTTTTTCAAGTGCTTCTCCATTCTCTTCGCTGACTACCATAGCAGTGACCGGGAATCCATTGCCAAAAGATTTTCCAAAAGTTACAATATCGGGAATAACATTCCAATGGTTCAGCGTGAGCCATTCACCGGTTCGTCCCATTCCCGCCAGTACCTCATCATCATACAGGAGGATGCGGTGTTTATCGCAAAGAGATCTCAGTTTCGGGAAAAAATCTTCGGGTGGAAAAATACTTCCGGCCCAACCCTGGGCAGGTTCAAGTACAAACGCCGCTACATTGCCAACTGTGCCTTCTATTAAGAATTGTTCGTAAAAAGAAATATAGGCATCTGTATCGATGGAACCATCCGGTTTAGTCCATAAGGGCCTGTAAGGGTCGGGACGTGGCACCATGTAAAAGCCTGCCGCGCGGGTGGGTCCATAGCTGAATGTTTCACCACGATACATTTGTGCGCAACTGACTGCTGCCTGCGTCTTGCCATGAAAATCGCGGTAGGCGGAGATAAATTCATGTTTGCCGGTTATAGCGCGAGCAGCACGGATCGCAGCTTCTACGGCAGTAGTACCATCCGAATATAATTGAATGGCATTCAGATTACCTGGTAATATACCGGCCATTTTTTCCATCAGCTTCTCCTTCACCGGCGTAGTGAAGTCATGCGCATTCATCAGTCTTTTTGCCCAATAAGAAATAGCTTCCGATATCTTAGGGTGGCAATGTCCAAGGGATGTAACATAAATACCGGAAGAAAAGTCAAGGTACCTGTTACCATCCACATCCGTCAGGGTAATACCCGATCCTTCTTCGAAACAAACCGGGAATAGTTTGACCTGCGAACTCAACCCCTTCATGTATCTGGCAGTACGGGCATGCATTTCTTTTGACCGGGGCCCGGGTGTTTCCGTTATCATGCGGGGAATGTCCGCCGCCGCCTCCTTCCACCAATCTTTCGAGGGCTTACTTGCAATTTTCATTTTATAATAATTAAATCATTTCTTTAATAGAGGTATTTTCAGACCTGCCGTATTCCCGCTCTCGGATTTCAGGTTGACCACTTTGTGAGGAGTATCATTTATTTCGGCCGTCATTTCCGGCCAGCTGCTCAATTCAGTATATATGTCGAAGCAATACAAATTATTTCTTCCGGCAAGAGTTGCATACTTCAGCGCCTGCTCAGTATTTTCTCCATCCAATAAAGCGGAAAGAAAAGCGGCAGAAGCTGTATCACCTGCACCGGAGGCATTTCTGAATTTCGCTTCATCTACCGGGTAGGCCTTGCACCAGAGTTGCCGGAAGTTCCAATCGTGTTCATCCAATCCCAGGTCCGCCTTTTCATTAAGAGAAGAAACATTACCTGTCCAGAGAAAAGCACCACGGTGACCGGCTTTTATCAATAATACTTTTGTTCCTGCATCGATGATCCGCTTTCCCATTTCCCGGATCATATCGAGAGGAACCAGGTCGATGATTTCTTCTTCGCCCGCGGATGCCATTATCTCCGCATATTCATCGGGCAGCATTATTTGTAAGGCTTCTTCGAGACTTGGCACAAATACATCCGTAAAAGGAAGCATCCGATAGAGTATACCGGCCCAGTCCAGTTTACCAGATTCGCTTTCTGTATCGGGCAAACTAAAGTCCAGCGATGTTACAACACCCATACGGTGAATGCTGGCAAACATATCATGCAACTGGGCGCCATCATTGATATAAAACTGTTTTAAAAGCGGGGGATAACCGAAATGAAACAAACGGCTTTGAGCGATGATATCAAAATCTATATCATCGATGGTGAATCCCTGGCTGCATCCCGGCGATTCCAGGAAGATGCGGTCGATGCCCGATGGAGCGATGACCAGGCCAAAGGCAGTTCCTTCGTTGCTTGTCACTTTCACGCCGGTAAGAATATCATAATTGCTCAACCGCTGGCGGACTATATCACCAATAAAATCATCACCGATCAAACCATTCAGGTATACTTTTTTTGAAAATCTTGTCATCGCAAGACCCGTGTTGGCGACTACGCCGCCAAGTGTAGAACTAAGTCCATCGATCTCAATCAATCTCCCTGGTTTCAATACATCTGCAATGCCGGTAAAAGAGCCATTTCGTTTAAACTGCGGGATTAAATCAACGCAAATATACCCGGCAATGACTGCGTCGTATTTTTTCATTAGCTGTCTTTATATAACTTTAATATTTTTCAAATAGCAGAAATCAGTCAATGCTTTTACATGATTGCCGTAGGCGATGATATAATGCTGGCCGGATACCTTTTGAGCAAATTCTTCCACGGAGGTATCAAGAAAGATCTCAAGGCTTGGCAACTGGGGCGCCGGACGATCCCACCCTGCTTCTTCCCAGTTTCTCCATTTACTTTCACCTGTGCAGATGTGCATCGTATATTGGTCGGCGGTATTGGACAGCCTCAGCATCGTCAACTGACCTGATTTTACCGTTGAAATATTCAATAGTCCGCCACTGATACCTCCGAAAGCTGCTTGTGTAACTCTTACTTTTCCATCCACCACTTCCGCAGGTACAAAATCCGGAACACCTACCAGTACGCTTTTCTCGAAAAATTCATAAAACTCAAAATACGCGGCACACTGACCAGTAATATGTTTTACGATCAATTGAGTAACGGCGCCCATGGCATCATTTTCAGGTATGGCACATGCTTTCATTTCATCTGCCAGTAACATGAAGATGAGCGCGGGTGGATACTTCAGTATCTTTTTCATGCCATCGACATCCTTTAATGAAATGGCATTGAACCTGTTTTCTTCCGCTATTTTTTTTATGCCCAGGTAATAGGCAATCCCTTTTTTCAGGAAATCATCGTCGACAGGCTTGACAAATTCCCAATTCCCTTTTATTTTTTTATATACTTTTTCCACTTCTTTTTTCTCAACGCCTTCTGTCGCCTGCACCAGTTCCAGCATTTCAAAAAATTCCACATCGATTCCCAGGTTAGCCTTCAATGATATTCCTTCATATAATGTATTATACAATTTCATGTCACGGAATCCCATCATACCGATTTTCTCATTGCGCAAAGATTTCGCAGCAGATACGGCCCTTGCCATGTCCCTGATCTGCTCAAGCGGAGATGGTTTGCCAATGATGTTATAGATGTATTTGAATTTATAACCGAGGTCGTAAAAAACTTTACGTAAAGCAGTAGTGCCTGCCTGTGCGGCCGCTGTCACGACCTGTCCATTTTCAATATCACCAGCCAGTCCCCAAAGGATCATCGGCTTATGCCTGAATTCGCTGGTAATGTCGATCACTGCATGAGAAGGGATCCATCCTGCCAGGCAAATGATCAGCAGGTCGAAATCAGCCTTTGCCAAATCCTGGAGAGCACGTTTGACATCCTTTCCGCCGGGATCATCCGTTACCGTGTCAGTAGTTACAACAGCTATACCGAGAGATTTAACTTCTTCCAGGGCTTTATTGCATTTATCTTCTATCAATTGCTTGGGAGAGTTCACTTCTCCAAATCCGACAAATGCCGCTTTTATTACACTATTAGTCATAATTATTCGGTTGATTTTAGATCATTAGGAATACCATTCGCAGCAGTGGCAGCCGATCGTCCTGATTTGCGATTGTTCCAGAACTCACTGATCTTTTCGAGGCTGAGCCCTTTTGTTTCCGGTACTACCCGCCATGCGAAAATGGCGCAGGACAAACAGATGCCAGCGAATATCCAGTATACGCCGGAAGGGTTATTGAAACGGCTATTGAACCATGCTACCATTATCGGGAAAAACTGGGCCGACAGGAAGGAAGCGGCATATAAGAAAAAGCATACCACAGCCAGCGCTTTACTTCGTACCCTGTTGGGAAATATTTCAGAAACGATGATCCAGCTTAAAGGAGCAAAGCCAAGAGTGAAAGCGCCGGTGCCAATCAGCATCGGCAATAGTGTGAACATGGGTGGCCATTGCTGCTGAAGATGAATGGCCATGATTACATGACCCAGTGCCATGAACAGAACGCTGGAGATCAGCAAGCCGCGACGGCTATACCGCCTTATCAGCGGGAAAGCGATCAACGTACATATAAAAATGAGTAAAAAGACAGGGATCGAACTCAGGATAGCATTTGAACCCATGCTGATACCGGCTTCGGCCATGATGGTGGGTGCATAGAGCAGCATCATGTTTACCCCATTGATCTGGGAAAAGATCATGATAACGATACCGATGAACAGTGCGGCGCGTATGCCGGGCTGCACAAGTTCGTTGAAGCTGCCGGTTTCCTGGTTAAGTTCCGCCCTGATCTCCTCCAATTCCTGTTCTGCTTTTTCTTTACCATTGACCTTCGTTAGAATGTTAAGCGCTTCCGCCACCCGGTTACGGGCAGCCAGCCACCGGGGGCTTTCAGGTATGAGTAATAGTCCTGCTATCAGAAAAGAAACCGGTACCGCCTGGAATCCAAACATCCAGCGCCAGCCCCAGCCTTCGAAGGAAAAAAGATAACTGACGACTACGGCAAGATTGATCCCGATAACGTTGGATAGCTGGTTTACATTGACCAGGCTTCCACGCATATGGGGCGGTGATATTTCTGCAATATAAATAGGTGAGGACATCATGGCCAGCCCTACTCCTACTCCACCCAAGAACCGCCAGAAAGAAAAATCCCATACATTAACAGCGAATGAGCAACCAACCGTGGAGATCATAAAACAGGCAGCCGCCAGCATCATCGTTTTCCTCCTGCCCAGGTTATCGGCAAACCAAAGTCCAAACAAAGGACCTGTGATAGCCCCAAGGATAGCACTGCTGACTGCAAATCCTTTCATGGCAGCTGATAACTGAAAATCCTTTTCAAGAAAAGAAAGCGCTCCGGCTATTACGACCAGGTCGTAACCGAACAGAAAACCACCCAAAGATGCAACGAGGGAAATTTTAAAAATATAAAAATTACTCTTCCTTGTCAGCATACTGTTTTTTTTATCGTTAGGTAAAACAAAATTATTCCCGGGCCGACGGTGCAAAAACTACTGTTCATTCAATTTGCGACACTATTTATGCAAAAATTATTAATTTTATCATTAGAAATATATACGGATATTGAAGTGCTAAACAGGTATAATGCAACCCAAGCTCGAAAAAATTCCATCTCTTCATTCCTCTTCGATTTCTGTTAAACGGGAGATCACCCCATACATGGATTATCCCTGGCATTATCACCCCGAATATGAGATCATTTATGTGGAGAAAAGTTATGGGATACGGTTTATGGGAAATCATATCGGCAACTTTTCAGATGGCGACCTGGTGTTTATCAGTTCTAATTTGCCACATGTGTGGAAGAATGACCAGGAGTTTTACAATGGGAACAAGGAATTGATGGTGGACGTATATGTCATTCATTTCAATAAGGATTCATTAAAGGAAGGTTTTTTTGATCTCCCGGAATTTACACAGATCAAAAAATTATTTTCATTAGGCGAACAGGGTTTCTCGGTGCGGGCGGGAAAGGATCAGCAGAAAATAGCCGCATTGGTTAAACAAACCGTTACTTCAAATGGTCCTGCGCGGATCGTTTCATTTATTCAAACACTGGATGCGCTTGCCAATACAAAATCGTACGACCTGCTTTCCACGCCAGGTTATACGACAACGTTTAACCTGGCTGATGCCGAAAGGATCAATATTGTGATGAATTATGTCATGGAGCAATATTCCGAAGAAATCAATATAAAAAAAGTGGCGCGGTTGATCAACCTGACAGAAGCTTCTTTTTGCCGTTACTTCAAATACAAAACGCATAAAACATTTTCCCAGTTTTTAAATGAAATCCGGATAATGAATTCCTGCAAATTATTGGTCAATAGTAACATGACCATCACCCAGATCTGCTACAATACCGGCTACAATAATATTTCACATTTTAACCGCCAGTTCAAATCAATTACAGGGCTGACAGCGAATCAATACAAGAAGAAATACAGGGACGAGAGCTTTTAATGGATAGCAAGAAGATTGCAGTTATAAGCGATAGCAAATGCTGATACTGGTTTTTTTTACCACATAGGATCATAGGAACATAGGTTTCACATAGATAATCTATGTGTGCATTTCTATGTACCTATGATCCTATGATCAATTCCCCTTTCACATTGTTAATATTCTCCCATTGCAGATTACATGAGTATAAATGATCCATGCAAGAAAGGAAGTGTCATAATAATTAATTTCTTTTCGAATTATTTCCTATCCGGAACATAAAAGAACCACGATCTTTATTTAACAATAATCTCTACACTGGCTTTTATATCCGCAGAAGATGTGCCCGCCATTAGTTTATACAGCCCGGGTTCGATAACCCATGTATGTTTGTTTTCATCATAATAGGCCAGGTCCTTTACAGGAATGGTCAATGTTACTGTTGCCTGCTGCCCGGCAGGGATCAGTACTTTTTTGAAAGCCTTTAATTCTCTTTCTGCGCGTTCTACCCCCGGACCTGGTTTGCTTACATAAAGCTGTGCGGTTTCCTTGCCTGCGACCTTCCCTGTATTTTTTATTTTCACTACCGCAATGATCGCTTCATTCGCTGCATATGTTTTTTTGTTGCATTGCAGGCCGGAATAAATGAAATCAGTGTATGATAACCCATAACCAAACGGGTATAATGGCCTGACGTTTTTTGTCGTATACCAGCGATAGCCGACCAGTATCCCTTCTTTGTATTCAGTCACCCGGTTTTCTCCGGGAAATGTGTGCATGTAATGCGCCGGTGATTCATCAAGCGATACGGGAAATGTAAAAGGAAGTTTGCCGGAAGGATTTATTTTACCGGTCAATACATCCGCCAATGCGCGACCTCCTTCCGATCCATTGTACCATGACCAGAGAATGGTATGATTGTTTTTATTTATCGTATTCAGGTCATATGGAGCGCCGCCGATAATAACGATAACCGTATTTGCATTTACGGCTGTAACGGCATCTACCAGCGCCTGTTCACCAAACGGGAGCCGGAGATCCTTCCTGTCGCGGCTCTCGCTTTCATAATCGCGGTTGCCACCGATAAATAATATAGCGATATCACAAGCCCTGGCTGTGGCGACGGCCGCTGCGATCAGTGCGCTGTCCGGCTTATCAGGATCGATATTATTCTTTTTTGCATAATTCGTTTCCGGTGCATTATATCCTTTGGCAAACTGAATGTTTGCCTTTTTGCCCAACGCATCCTGCAAACCCTGGAGCGCAGTGATCTCGTACTTTGCTTTTACACCGGCACCAAACCCACCGAGATGAAATGTATGCGTTGCATTATCACCGATGACTGCGATACTTTTGCTATTAGCTGTTTGCAAAGGCAAAAGATGCTTTTCATTTTTCAATAACACGATAGATTCCCCGGCGATATCATATACGATCCTGCTGTGTTCGGGTGTATTGATCGATCCTTTACCCCTGTTCTTGTAAAGGGACGTATTATACATCACCCAAAGAATGCGTTTCACTTTATCATCAATCGTTTTCCCGCTTACCTTGCCGCTTTTGACCGAATCAAGTAAAGGATTTGCAAAATAATAATGATCATAGGGAGGCCTTGATCCCATTTCCACATCCAATCCATTATTTGCCGCTTTGACTGTGCTATGC
Organism: uncultured Bacteroidota bacterium; assembly: GCA_946479615.1. The sequence goes on from CAMLGR010000006.1 coordinate 58,478, forward strand.
GTACCGCCCCAATCAGAAATGACAATGCCTTTGAACTTCCATTCATCTCTGAGTATCTTATTGAGCAGGTAATCATTTTCTGAGCACCAGTCGCCGCGCACCTTATTGTAGGCCGCCATGATCGTCCATGCATTTCCTTTTTCGACCGAGGCCCTGAATGCAGGAAGATATATTTCCCGCAGGGCTCTTTCGCTGATCTCTACATTGACTACACCCCTGTTTGTTTCCTGGTTATTCAATGCATAATGCTTGACACAGGCAGCGATATACTGACCCTGGATCCCTTTCACGGCATTGACGGCAAGTTGTGCGTTTAAAAACGGATCTTCCGAATAATATTCATAGGTGCGGCCATTGAGTGGTGTTCGTGCGATATTGAATGCAGGCGCCAGTATGATATCTTTGTTCCGCGCCCTGGCTTCTTCACCCATTGCTTTGCCAAACTGTGCAGCAAGAGAAGGGTTCCAGGTGGCTGCGAGTGCAGCGCCACAGGGAAAGAAGGTTGCCGAATCGGTAGTCAGGTTGGCAGAGGCCCATCCTCCTCCTGGATCAAGGTCTTCGCGAACGCCGAGGGGACCATCATCCATCGACAGACCGGGAATACCAAGACGGCTGACGCCACTGGTGGTAAAGATTCCATTGGCATGAAGCATACTGATCTTTTCTTCCAGCGTCATTTTTTTGAGTTGCTGGTTGATGAGGGTTTCAGTAAGGTTCTGTGCCTGTGTGTTGGCAGAAACAGCTGCCATAACGATAATTGTTGTAAGAATATTTTTTACTGTCTTGTTCATAATTAGCAGGTATAGTTATATTAACAACCAATTGTTATCCCCTGGCTTTGTCAGATTTCACTTCAACAAATATATCGGATAAATAGTCTTATTTGATAGTTACCACCGGATCCGATAGCATTGACCCTAAAAAACCGGGACCGATAACCTGTAAGCTTGGGCATTCCCCGCCTACCCGATGAACGAGTGCAATATAGCGCCGGTCGCAAGGGAAATGCAACAATAATACGCGGAAGTTGACCGGTGAGTTGCTGAACCAGCCTGGTCACTTCTTTCAGAAGTTTATCGTGGTACAAAAGCCTTATATGGAACGAAGAACTTTTGCCACCGGAATGACGCAATGGAAAAATAAACAATTGATCCTTACTTCTGAAAAGATCAGCTTCCACGATTACCTGCAAAAAGGAATTCCCAAAGACCGGATCATCAAAACCATGACGGTGATCTGCAGCGAATCAAATTATACCCTTCACGTGGTTCCAGATCTACCAGGAGATACCAGGGAATATATGGGAAGCGTTTGAAGAATTGGTAGCGTATGGATTTGATAAACGGTTGGTGAGAGATTTGTAAGTAACAGAAGATTCTCTTATTACAGTCTTTTACTTGCAGGTTATTGCTTGGCCCGGCTGCATTACTACTATCAACTTCGTTGCAGCTTGCCCCGCTGAAAAGCGGGGTCGCACACTTCATCCTCCGGTAATTCTATTCAGCATTTGCGAAGTGTATAATAATAAGATTGGAATATCATTTTTCAGAAGAGTGCCAGAAATAAATCCTTAAACAGGCTTCCAGCATTGCCCGGCTTTTACTAAAACAAATGGTTCGCCTGCTTAGTCGTTTCAGATGCGTTCGCAGATTTAAATTGTTTCTCTCAATGTGATTAATATTATAGGCATTGCTGATATGCCTGCCGGCTGGTATCAATGATTGATAGATATTGAGTTTATCTGTTTTGATTGTTTTGACTTCCGAAAGTAACAACGTATTGACAATTGAACGAAGTACCCGTTTGCTTCTTTTGCCAACAATAAAATCAATCACTTGCTTTGTTTCACTGCATAACGCATAAGCGATCCCGTATTGGTTTTCCTTATTTCTTACATAAGTCCGTACCTCATCCAGTTCAAAAGATTTTCTCCCAAGCGGAATGAGCGGTTTACTGATAGTCTTTGCTATCCCTTTTATTTTTCTGATTACTGTACTCGTTGATATTTTTAAAATTCTCGCTATTCCCCTGACACTAACACTCTCGCATACCAATTGCGGTATCAGAGAGGAAGAGCCTGCCCTACATATATAATACCTGTATTCCGATTGCTGATATTTTTTTCAATTACAGCAATACAGCTCTTGAGCCCCATTCTTTTGCTTTCCCGCTCTTTGACATTTACCATTACAAAACTTACAGTTCATAAAACCAGATAATTGAATACACGAATAGCAAAAAGGCCCTGGGAAAGGGCCTTTCAGAGGATAAATATATTTTTTTGAGCCTTAAAATAAAACAGAGGCCCCAAAAAAGGTCCCTGTAACTGATTTATTTTCACTGCTATTTTATAAACCAGATAATTGAGTACTCTACCACTATCTAACCTAGTTTCTCTCTTCATCAATTTTGACCATCTTTTCATAATTAATATAAATATCTTCCCATTCACTATTTGAAAATACATATGAAAGATATAATCCAGCTCTAAACCAGCTTTCTTCCTCTTTGGATATTTGCCTCTTGTCTTTGAACCCCAATTCAACTAATGAAAGAGCAATATCAACTGCATTTAAGTGTGTGCTAATTTCTTTTTTACCAGTTTTCTCAAGTCGATACTGACAAACTCTAAGCCTAAGATCAGTAATTAAATTAATCAGTTCCATTTGTTTTCTTTTTGTCAATTACTTCAACATTATTTTTTAAATCTTTACTAAAAATTTGCGTACCTCCGCCTTCTAGATTTGTAGTACCATCTTTATAATATGGCATATCTTTTTTATGGGTTGACATTAAAACATTTGTAGGATTTTTTACTTCCAATTGTAGTGTTTCAATAATATCATCTGGCTTAATACCAATTGTCTCAGGCTTAGTTCCAGGGAAAGCATAATAATTACCAATGCTTCCTTCGCTTCCTTTTACTCTAAATTGTATCAGCTCAGTTCCCTCCTTAATTTCGGCCTTATAAACTTGCTTAGAAAATTCAACATACTTTTCCGCAATACCCCAAAGTTTAGCTAATTCCTTCCTTCGTTCAAAAATTGGTTTAAGAGATGAAAAAATCTTTTTTGTTGCGATTTTTAAATCCTCTCCTAACTGACTTCCTGGATTTCCAGGATTTAAAGGTGCCGGGTCTGGATTAAAAAGCTCAGCAACAAAGTTGAATCCATCATTGACACGTTGTTGATTTTCTGGCCTTGATATCCAAGCAGCAAATAATACAGCATATCTTTCAAGAATTGGAACTGCCATAAAACCACTGGCTGTGGCATATGTGACTGTTGCAAGTTTTGTTTGCCCATGAATCAACATTTGCAAAGTCTTACGTGCCTCTACGTCTCCTTTTGATGCTTTATTTGCTAGACGAGCATCTTCAACTTTAATCGCAGCTGTTATTGCACGAGGATCCATTTCAGCTCCATCTAAATCACTAGCTTGAATTGGCGTATTACTTGCGAATTGATATGGTGTAAGTTCTGGGTATTTCTTTACTAATGGATCTAAACTCAAAAATCTCCCCAACCTTGGATCATAAATCCTCATTCCATAATCCTGCTGATTTCCCTCTCCTTTCACCTCATTATCATTTTCCTTCCCATTAAACCCATACCGGTAACCGCTTCCAGCCGAAAACTTCCTGCCTGGCATACCCATCCCGAACGGATAATAATCATTTGCCGTTACTACATTAGCCTCATAGTAATCGATTATGCCATCTTCATTCAGGTCCACCCCGGTCTTCTTATCCGAGATCGTTATCATTACATTCCCTAAATAGTTAGGTAATTCAAAGATCTTATTGCCTGTCACAAATATATTATTATCCGGGTCATATTCTGCATCCATATCCACATTCCTGTTCCAGATCCCCAGCCGGCTGCTGCCATACAGATGCAGCTCATTCAACAGCAGCTTTCCATCTGCCCCACCCGAATAAATAGCCATCGGGTTACCCTGCGCATCCCGCACATACCAGGTCGTCGTCGTCACATCGTCTTTTGTAACCGCCTTGCTGATACGGTTGCCCGCCACATCATAG
>CAMLGR010000007.1 GCA_946479615.1 uncultured Bacteroidota bacterium
GATGGCGCATTGGCGCTATTACTCAAAAGCACAAAGTATACCGCCAATAATCCCGTACAACGTAATAAAGCATTTTTACAACTGGCGGAATTATCATTTACCAAACATCTTTACCGGCAGTCTTATAATTTCTATGATAGTCTCAATCTACAGGATGCTGTAACGATCAAAGACCCGGAAGCTATTACTGCCAGGAAAAATATACTGGCCCGTGTAGCCGGTAATCTCGAAGTCATCAGCCGGCAGGATAGTTTACAGAAACTGGCTGCTATGTCTGAAGATGACCGCAAAGACATTGTAAAAAAATTAACCCGCCAGTTGCGTAAACAGCAGGGATTAAAAGAGGAACCTGCACTTACTACCGGAAGCAACCTGCCTTCTTCATCCAATCAACCGCCGCCTTCTCTTTTTTCTGATAATAAAAAAGGAGAATGGTATTTCTATAATAATACTTCGCGCCAGAAAGGACTGACCGATTTCAAAAGTAAATGGGGCACCCGGCCGAATGCAGATAACTGGAGACGCAGTGCTGCTTTATCTGCGGCGATCCGTACACAGGCGCAGGCAATAAAAACACAGTACCAGACAGCCACACCGGAAACGATCGATGGCGGCAGTACAGAGATCACGTTTGATAACCTGTATGATAATATTCCGCTGACACAGGAGAAATTAAAGAAATCAAATGATTCTATCCAGGGCGCTATGTTTGGACTGGGTCTAGATTATATACAACAACTCGAAGATTGCAGTTCCGGTACCGAAACGTTTGAACAGTTGCGTGTACGTTTCCCTGAATTTGCCAAAATGGATGAAGTGCTTTTCAATCTTTATTATTGCTATAGCAAGAATGGCGAGACAGCGAAAGCAACTGCCATCAAAGCCCTGATGAATAATAAATTTCCGATCAGTAATTTCTCTACGATTGTCAATACCGGCAAAAATCCACAAGCCAAAGGTCCGGGTGAAGAAGCGACAAAAGTTTATGAAAAGATCTATGACCTGTTCATCGAAGGAAATTTTGCAGAAGCCATCGCCCAGAAGAAAACAGCCGATAGCATTTACAGTCATAACTACTGGACGCCGCAATTGCTTTATATCGAAGCAGTTTATTATATAAAACAAAGAGAAGACAGTACAGCCAAAACGGTATTGAATAATATCATTTCACGTTTCTCCGGCACACCGCTTGCAGAAAAAGCGACGGTACTGCTTGATGTATTGGGCCGCCGCCAGCAGATCGAGGAAGAATTGCGCAACCTGGTGATCAATATGCCCGAAGAAGATAGTATTGCAGCTGTAACGGTAGTAGCTCCGCCTGTTACGGTTCCTGTTACCAAACCTGTCTTACCTGCCGATACCGGTATCGCTAAACCGGTGGTGAAACCAATAAAAGATTCGGTGGTCACCAAACCGGTTATACAGCCACAGGATTCAATCGTAACCAAACCTGTGGTAACGCCGCCTGTAACGATTGTACCTAAGCCAAAAACTGATTCTACTATTACCAAACCTGTTGTTCAACCGCCTGTAGCGGCCAATGCATATGCGTTTGAACCAGATGTTCCATACTATGTAGTGATCGTACTCACTAAAGTGGACCCGATCTTTGTCAATGAAGCAAGGAATGCATTTGCACGGCATAACCGGGATATTTATTACAATAAGATCATGGAAGCGGAACTGGTAGATATAGATGCTGAAAATAAAATGGTCATGATCAGCCCATTCAAAAATCTGCAGGAAGCACTCGATTACGTAGATCAGACACGCCCGCGTACAGCTTCCGAAATCATCCCCTGGCTTAAAGGTGGCAAATACAGTTTCTCTGTGATCACTGCACGTAACCTGGCCCTGCTGAAAGAAAACAAAGACATTGGTAAATACAGCCAGTTCCTTGAACAGCATGTGCCTGGCAAGTTTTAAGGCTTTATGAAAAAATTAAATGGTAAACAATAACCACACGGGTAGTATTTTCTTACTTTCGGTAGCATTTTTGATAGTGAAATTCCGGTCATCTTCTCAACCAACAATTTTATGAAAAGATCCGTTCGTATTTTCTGGCGCATCTTCTTTTTCGGATTAGGTGCTTTTATCCTGGTAGTAGTGCTGGCTAATTTCGGTGTCTTTGGCAAAATGCCATCGATCGAGGATCTGCAGAATCCTTCTATCCTGCAGGCATCGGAAGTATATGCCGAAGATGGCACCCTGATGGGAAAGTATTACCTGGAAAACGGGAACAGGAGCATTGTCAAATACAGGGATATTTCCAAACACGTGATCAATGCATTGATCGCTACGGAAGACAAACGTTTTTATGATCATTCCGGTATCGATGTAAAAGGTACCAGCCGTGCTATCTTTTTGCTGGGAAGCAAAGGGGGCGGCAGTACGATCACCCAACAACTGGCGCTGGCTTTGTTTAATCACCGCGCTACCAATCCTGCCAAACGCGTGATCCAAAAATTACAGGAATGGATCATTGCTATCAAACTTGAAAGAAATTTTACCAAAGAGGAGATCATTGCGATGTATCTCAATGCTGTTCCTTTTTCAGATAATGTATATGGTATACGAAATGCTTCCCGCACTTTTTTTCAGAAAGAGCCCGATCGCTTGAATGTGGAAGAAGCCGCCTTACTGGTTGGTATGATCAATGGTCCGGGCATCTTCAACCCGCGACGTAATGCAAAAGCCTCGCTCGACCGCCGCAATCTCGTGATCAGCCGGATGGCGGAAAATAATAACATCACCGATGCAGAAGCCACACGTTTGAAAGCCCTGCCGATCGTATTGAACTACCGGAAGATGGATGAGAACACCGGCTATGCACCTTATTTCCGCGAAGTATTGAAAGATGAAGTAAGACAAGCGCTCAAAGGAGTAGAAAAACCGAATGGCGACAGTTATAATATTTACCAGGATGGATTGAAAATTTATACAACTATCAATCCCCGCATGCAGGAGTATGCGGAAGAAGCCGTGGCGCTGCAATTGCCCACCCTTCAACGCAACCTGAATGCAATGTCTTATATAAAAAATGGCAAGGTCTGGAAAGAGCATGAGAATGTACTCGAAGCGGCCATGAAACAGAGTGACCGCTGGAAAAACCTGGCCGATGATGGATTGAGTGATAAAGAGATCAAAGCCAGTTTTTATAAAAAAGTACCGATGAAAGTCTTTGCCTGGAATGCCAACCGGGAAAAAGATACGGTCATGACACCCTATGATTCGATCAAGTATCATCGCCAGATGGTGCAGACGGCTTTCATGGTCATGGATCCTGTTACCGGTGAAGTCCGCGCCTGGGTAGGTGGCATTAATTTCAAAACATACAAATTCGATCACGCAAACCTGAATACCAAAAGACAGGTAGGTTCTTCTATCAAACCATTGTTGTATACACAGGCAATGGAAGAAAGAGGATTTACTCCTGAAACGGAAGTGATCGACCAGCAACAGGATTTCGGGCATGGCAGACTGGTTCCTGCTACGACCAGGAGTTGTACAGGGCGTACTATGACTATGGCTTCGGCCCTTGCATTTTCAAAGAACTGTGCCAGTGCTTATATCATGAAACAGGTGGGACCCGAACAGTTTGCTGATTTCCTTTCGCGTGTAAATATCCCTACCAAAGTAGAGCCGAACCCATCGATCGCATTGGGAGCCTGTGAGCTTTCCCTGTTTGAAATGATGTGGGGCTATAGCATTTTTGCAGGTCGTGGTTTTTCTACCAAACCTTATTATATTTCCCGTATCGAGGACCGTAATGGAAATATCATCAAGCAATTCGATTTCAGTGCTAACCGTAAAGAAGTGATCAGTGAAGTAACCGCGTATAAAATGGCGCGGATGATGGAAGGAACGGTTACGATTGGTACAGCCGCAGGACTAATGGGTCGTTTGGGCGCTGCTGAAATGGCTGGTAAAACAGGTACCACCAACGATAACTCCGATGCCTGGTTCATGGGCTATACGCCCCAGTTACTGGCAGGCGCCTGGGTCGGTTGTGATGATCGCTTTATCCGCAATGAAGGTGCCGGTGGTTTTGGTGGCGCTGCTGCCAGGCCGATCTGGGAAGCATTTTTCAAGAAAGTATATGCTGATAAAACATTGGGAATCGATAAAGCTACCCGGTTTGTACAACCGGTAGCTATGGAAAACGGACCCAGCCTGGCCGATCCTGAACAATGGGTGGATCCTAACCTGAAGCCAGGTGCAGAAGGTGATGACCCTACGGTAACACCAGATGATTATTTGAATAATAATTATATCGGCCCGGAATCGAAACCGGTAATCGAAGATGAACCGATGACAAAGAAAGATACCCAGCAAAAAAAAACAACTGAAAAACCGATTGGCGCTCCGGCAGATCAGCCCCAGAAAAAGAAAGGTTTCTTCAACAGGATTTTTGGCGGAAAGAAAGATAAATAAGAAGGAATCTTCTTTTGAAATGGTGGATTATTAAAATAGTATTATCTTAAGACTAAACACTGCGCTTATGAAATACTTGTTTCTACTGATCACAGTAGCGGCTATGCAAACTGCATCTGCACAGGATACCAGGTATATGGATCTGCTGAAAACATACAAGAAGCCTTCTGCTATCAATCCATTGTTACCAAAATTCGAAGCCCTGCGCAGGAAAGCTCAACCTTTTGTATTCAACACTAATAATCAATCACGGGAGAAATTGCTGGCGGTACTTTCGAATGGTACGAAAGTATATGCGCTTCCACAGGATCATATGCCTTGCCTGAAACCTGATATGAGCCAGTTCAATATGCCGGATGCCGGCAGGAATGTAACTATCTATCGCTATCCTGAAAAAGGATCTATTCCTAATCCGGAAATGTGATTCAGGCTGATTTTCTCTACTCATCGGGGTCGCTTCGCAGAACCCGCTGGGACATCTCACTAATCTTCGAACACCGTAGTCGCAGGCTTAGTAACGGTATAAATTGCAGCACCCAACAAATGTCCCATCAGGGTCTGCGGAGCGACCCTGATGAATCAGTTTTTACAACCTGTTCTATTTTCCGGAGACTTGTTTTATATAGATAAGACTTCCCCTACTCATCGGGGTCGCTTCGCAGACCCCGATGGGACATCACACCATAGTCGCAGTTCATTTTTCATGACGTTGTTAGTACAAGAAAATATACCGGTAACTCAGATCGACCGAATAAAAACGATGTAAACTTCAGCATTCAACAGATGTCCCATCAGGATCTGCGGAGCGACCCTGATGAATCAGTATTTACAACTTATTTTACTTTGGGAAGGCTTATATAGATTTTCTCTACTCATCGGGGTCGCTTCGCAGACCCCGATGGGGCATCTCATTAATCTTCGAACACCGTAGTCGCAGACCCTGATGAGACCACCCACTATAGTCACAGACCCACTGAGATAGAAATCTTTTATCATGTACAGCCAAAAAAAATGCTCCGTCTCCGGAGCATCATTGCAAAGAATAAATTTATTGGGTTACCATTTATCTACTTCTTCATTGTGTGAAGCTGTAACGGTAGCAGGTGCAGGAGTGTTTATTTCCACTTCTACATCAGCGGAAGCTGTTTCATCTGCTGCCGATGATGATGCTTCATTCACCACTACCGATTCGCCGTCGTTATCGGCGGCTACTTCGTCATGGTTGTAAGCATCAAAATTGAAATCAGGCATCAACTCTGTTTTTACATAGTCAACAGCTTCATTCAATGCTTTAATAAATTTGTTGAAATCTTCTTTGTATAAAAAGACTTTATGCCTGTCGTATCCATTATCATCAAAGCGTTTACGGCTTTCAGTAATGGTCAGGTAATAGTCGTTACCGCGGGTAGCCCTTACATCAAAGAAATACGTGCGTCTTTTTCCTGCACGGATTCTTTTACTGTAGATGCTTTCCATTTTTTTATCGTTGTTCTCGTACGCCACGTTTGTTGTTTTTGCGTTTATAATTAAGGCTGGCTTTTTATGAAGTTACAAATATAGAGATGTTTTCGAAACAGCCAAAAGAGAGTGGACTTTCCCGAAAAATCCTTCTTTCCTTCTTTATGCAGCATTGGCACAGGGTGACCGATCGGCTGAAATCAAGTCTCACGCTCGGTTTCCTGCTGCCGGGCATACAATGCTGCATAGAAACCCGTGCTGTTTGATAACAGTTGTTGGTGCGTCCCCTGCTCCACTATTTCACCGTCTTCCAGTACAACAATCTTATCAAAATGAAGCAACGAAAAAATACGATGTGTAATGATAACGGCTGTTTTGCCCTGCAAATACTCATTAAGATTAGCAATAATCTCTTTCTCTGTTTTGGCATCCACGGCACTCAGGCAATCATCAAAAATGATCATACCCGGATCTTTGACCAACGCTCTTGCAATAGAGATACGTTGCTTTTGCCCCCCGCTCAACGTAACACCCCGCTCCCCGATCATTGTATTATAACCCTCTGAAAACCTTGTAATCTCATTATGTACACAAGCCTGCCGGGCGGCTTTTTCCACGTCAACAGTTGCCTGCTGGCTGATGCCAAAACGAATGTTATTGGCAACAGTATCACTGAACAGGAATACATCCTGCGGCACGTAACTGACCTGCTCACGCAGTGCCTTAAGGTCTATTTTTTGAATATCATGACCATCCAGTTCTATCCTGCCTCCTGATACATCATACATCCTCAGGAGTAGTTGTGCGACAGTTGTCTTGCCGCTACCGGTACGACCAACGATCGCTATTTTCTCCCCTTTGCTGATACCCAGGTTAAAACCATTCAGAGCCTGGATACCGGTATCGGGATAAACAAAATCGACATTCTCAAACTTTATATCTCCCTGCACCTTGATGATTGTTGCACTCCTGGCTTCACGAATACCAGGATCGGTACTTAAAAATTCATTGATCCGTTTCTGTGAAGCCGCTGCACGTTGGATCATACTTGCCGTCAACCCGATAGCACTGACCGGGAATGTCAACATATTAATATACATAACAAATTCAACAATAGTTCCTAACTGCATATTATGTGTGCCATGTATATAGTATAAGCCGCCGATCATGATGGTAAACAAAGTGCTCAACCCGATCAGCAGGGTAATGGAAGGAAAATAAATAGCTTCCACCCTTGCCAGCCCGATCGCATTCTTACGATACTCTTCACTGTTACGCGTAAAAAAGCCAAGCATCGCTTTTTCCTGTACAAATGATTTGATCACCCTGATACCGGAATAGGATTCCTGCGCATTCGTAGTCAGATCAGAAAGAGAAGCCTGTATACGCTCGCTTTTCCTATTGATAGTGGTATTGACAAAATAAATAGCCACCGCCAGTATCGGCAATGGAGCGAGCACATACAATGTAAGTAATTTATCACGGTTATACATGGCAAATACAGCCAGTGCAATAACAGCAATCAGGTTGACCAGGTACATAATGGCTGGCCCCGTATACATACGTACACGGCTCACATCTTCGGCAATACGGTTCATCAGGTCGCCGGTACTGTTTCTTTTATAAAAGGCCGCATCGAGATGCTGGTAATGGTTATAGATCTCGTTCTTCTGCTGGTATTCGATATGACGGCTCATGACAATAATGGTCTGTCGCATCAGGAACAGAAAGAACCCGCGAAGGAGTGCCAGCACCAGGATGATCAGTCCGCACAAAGCCACTACCCTTTTCCAGGAATAAGAAGGACTTGATACTGAAGAAATGAATTTTTGTACCAGTGGATCATATCCCAGCGTATGAGCACTGCTGGCTTTATAATGCGGTAATTTTTGCTGTACATAATCGATTACAAAACCAGTGATCTGCGGTGTAAGTACGTTAAAGTAGTTTGATAAGAATATGAACAATATCCCAACTCCTAACCTGACACGGTATTTCCAGAAATATTTATGAACGACCCTGAGATGCTTCAATGAGGAATTTTAAGGCGAAATTATGGGTTTTGGGGGAGTTGGAGGAGGAGTTGCTTCAGCAGGAAGAATGGAACACGGATGGCACGGATGAACGGATGTAATTCGAATCCTGGACAAAAGAAAAGGGAAATCCATTTTATATCCGTCCATCCACCTCTATCCGTGTTCTATTTTCTATCCTGGTATATTTCCTTCAGCGGACGAATGGGAACACAGATTAGACGGATGAACGGATGTAATCCGGATCCTGGACAAAAAGAAAAAGGAAATCCATTTTATATCCGTCCATCCGTGGTGCCATCCGTGTTCCATTCTTCAATTACATGAACCAGCGGCAACCCTTTTTGACATATTTCCTATTAGCAATGAAATGAACAACAGAAAGAAAAATATTCTCTTTACCATAACGCCTGTACGGCTCGTACTACTACTTGCACTTCTGCAATTACTGGTGGCCCTGTTCACCTATAGCCTCACCTTCACCCATGAAGAATCCATGTGGCACTATATCGGGCGTAACTGGCTTCGTCACGGGTACGTTCCCTATTCTGGAGGCATTGACAATAAGTCACCACTGATCTATTTTATTTTTGGCTGGTCAGACCGGCTTTTTGGCGTCAATTACTGGTTTCCCCGCCTGCTGGGTACTCTTGTTGAGGCAACTGGCATTTACTATCTATTTAAACTCGCCAGGCATATAGCCGGTGACAGGGCTGGACTATTCGCGATCGTCGTATACGGGCTCTCCCTGCTTTGGAAAACAACCGGGGGCAAACTGGTTTCTTTTACCGAAACCTATGCCTGTACAGCTGTGATCATTTCTTTTTACTATACGATAACAGCCAAAAAGAACAGGGATTATTTTATCAGTGCTGTGTTCGCAGGAATTGCTTTAGCATTCAGGCTGACTTCCTGTTTTGGCATTCTGGTCATCCTGCTGGTAGTATTGCGACAGAAGCGATCTGCTGTATGGATGTTTGCAGGTGGAATACTATTGTGTATCTCTTTCGCAGTGCTAACTGCCTTCCTGGCCGGGATCGATCTTTCTTCGATCTGCTATTATATGGTCACCGGCAATTTCGGAGCAGGGAGTACAACAGATCATTCATGGACCTGGAAAATGGATTTGTTCAGCGCAAACTTCTTTAATTCCGAAATGGTGGTTTTTTATCCGTTCATAACAGTCTATGTACTGCTCAAAAAAAAGATCGATTGGGTGATGATATGGATGCTGCTCAGCTTTATTGGTATCAATATACTGGGCATTTATGCAAGACCACATTTTAAGGAATTGCTTCCTTCCTTATCGGTAATGACAGCATTGGTATTAAACCAGGCAAATAAAAATCAGGCGATCTCTTATAAAAGTTTAATGATACTGGTATGGATCTGTTTTTTTCCCAAATCACGGGAACCATTGATAGGAATTAAAAATGCGATACGACATACTCCTGTTTCCATTGATTGCAAAGAAGGATTACTGCAGGCCAATGAAGAACAGGAGAAATTATTAGGATTATGGATTAAAGCCAATAGCAAAGAAACCGATAAAGTATTTATAGCCGGATACGGAGCAAGGGTACAGGTGTTTTCAGAAAGATTATCTCCTTCTGTTTATTTTAATGTAACGCAAACAGAAAGAGCAAAGCAACAGTTGTACAAAGACCTTGAATCAGTTAAACCTGGATGGTTGATTATTCCTGCTTTTATGAATTATAAAAACTTTGTGGGTGAAGAGTTGCGGAATTATATGGATAACCTGGCAACGAAGTATTACAGATTTGACAAGTGTATGTACGGATATACTATTTATAAATTAAAACAAATGTGATTTTCCCACAGAAGCAATTTCTGCGGTCCTCTCTGTGGTATCTCTATTTCTTTCTTTCCACAGAAGAAATCGCATTCACCGTCTTTATCACCGAATCAGGCGTTACCGAAATACTATCAATTCCTTTCTCTACCAGGAAACTGGTAAAATCAGGAAAATCTGATGGCCCCTGCCCGCAGATACCCACCTTCACTCCTGCCGCTTTCGCTGTATCGATCAGCATGCTGATCATGGTTTTTACTGCTTCATTTCTTTCGTCATAAATATGCGCTACCAAGGCTGAATCCCGATCCAGCCCCAATGTCAATTGCGTAAGATCGTTGGAACCAATAGAAAATCCATCGATATGTTTGGCAAATTCTTTCGCCATGATAATATTGGAAGGCAGCTCCGCCATCAGGTAAATTTCCAATCCATTTTCTCCCTGTACCAGTTCATATTCCTTCATTACTTCTTTTACTTTGATCAATTCTGTAACAGTACGGCAGAAAGGGATCATGACTACCACATTTTCCAGTCCCATTTCTTCCCGTACGCGTTTGATCGCTTTACATTCGAGGCCAAATGCTTCCTTATAGGACGGTGAGTAATACCGTGAAGCTCCTCTCCAGCCGATCATCGGGTTTTCTTCCTGTGGTTCAAAATATTTGCCTCCCAATAAATTAAAATATTCGTTGCTTTTAAAATCAGAAAAGCGAACGATCACTTTATCAGGGTAGAAAGCCGATGCGATCCTGGCTATACCAAAAGCCAGCTTACTAATAAAATAATCTTCTTCATTATCAAACCCACGGATCATTTTTCCAATCGTTGCACTTAATTCTTTATCCTCCAGGCTCCGGTGCCGGAGCAATGCCAGTGGGTGTGCCTGGATATAGTTATTAATGATAAATTCTTCTCTTGCCAATCCTACTCCTTTATTCGGCAGGTATGCGTAATTAAAGGCCATTGCGGGTGATCCGACATTCAGCATTAAGGGTGTCGTAATCTCGGGTAATTCATCCAGTCTTGTTTCTGTTTTGTGAAACGATAATGCGCCTTCGTAAATAATACCTGCATCCCCTTCGGCACAACTGGCTGTTACCAATTGGCCATTGCTCAGCAATTCGGTCGCATTACCACAACCTACAATGGCCGGCACTCCCATTTCACGGGCAACAATTGCGGCATGACAGGTTCTGCCACCTTTATTGGTGATGATGGCTGATGCCTGTTTCATGATGGGTTCCCAGTCAGGATCTGTCATGTCGGTAACCAGTACATCGCCTTTTCTAAATTCATTGGCATCCGCTACACGTTTATCAAGTGAATACATGATATTGACCTGGCCGCTTGCAATCTTATCGCCTACCGCTATTCCTTTTACGATAACAGGAGCACCAGTATTATCCGCATCCATCACATACGAAGTAATAGTAGCGCTATCCTTGCGCGAGTGTATCGTTTCCGGTCTTGCCTGCACGATAAACAATTCACCGGAAAGCCCATCGATCGCCCATTCCACATCCATCGGGCACCAGTGACCTTTTTTATTGCTGTAATATTTTTCAATCTGTGCTACCCATTGTGCAAGCTGCATCACCTGGGCATCATTCATGCAAAAACGGTATTGTGCACCTTTTTCTGTCGGGATGATCTTTACGCGTTCATCAGGATCATCGCCATACACCATCATTTTATCTTTAACACCCAGTTTTTTTTCAATGATAGGTTTATTATTATTACCAAGTTTGGGTTTGAAAACAATAAATTCATCGGGGGAAACAGCGCCCTGCACTACCATTTCTCCCAATCCATACGATCCATTGATGACGACCACATCCTTGAATCCCGATTCAGTATCGAGTGAAAAAGCAACACCGGAAGCGCCAAGATCGGACCGCACCATTTTCTGGATACATACAGATAATCCCACCTGGAAATGATCATACCTGAAACTATGCCGGTAACTGATGGCCCTGTCGGTAAACAACGAAGCGAAACAATTACGTACCGCATCCATCAGTGCAGCAGGTCCCCGTACATTCAGATAAGTTTCCTGTTGACCGGCAAAACTTGCATCAGGCAAATCTTCTGCTGTAGCTGATGAACGAACGGCTACATCCGTATCCGTTTGTCCATAGGCAGCTGATAGCGTACGGTAAGTTTCAATGATTTGTTTACTTAGCTGGGGTGGGAATTTGCTGTTACGGATCAGTTGACGGATTTGCAAACCGGCTCTGCGCAGGGATTCGACACTTTCAAAATCGATGGTGCCGATCAGCCGGCGGATCTCTTCATCGAGTTTATTACTTTCTATAAAATTCTGGTAGGTGCTTACGGTAATGACAAATCCGCCGGGAATACGTATTCCCAGTTGGGAAAGATGATTGATCATTTCACCGAGCGAAGCATTTTTACCGCCGGCAATGGCAATATCTTCCAGGCCGACTTCTTTCAGATCGAGTATATATTCTAGTAGCATGCAGCAATCGTTAGACTGCAATGTTAGAACAGGAATAAAAGCCCGGCGAAAATACTACGTGAAACAGGCGATTGTGCAGACGAAGGGAAACGGGTTAGATGAGGGGTGTTAAGTTTTAGGGGGTAAATTTCAGGGATTAGGTGTGTTACATCTTTGTATTCAGTAGCAATCTTTTTGTAGTACAGATTACAATAAGTATCTTTGCGGATTTGTTTAACACCTAACGCCCATGGCCACCGGTAATATATTTCTAAAGATGCATCCGTTGCACCGGCTATTGATCAGCATTATATTTGCAGGGATCGTATTTTTTGCTACCCGGCAAACGGACCTGAACCCGCTTATCACCAGTATGATCATATGGGATGTATTTGCCGGCTCGTATTTAGCCAGCAGTTGGATCGTCTTTTTCACCCGTACAACAAAAGGAATGAGAGATGTAGCACACAAGGAAGATATCAGCCGCGTTTTCCTGTTTGTATTTATTCTGATCTCTTCACTGGCCAGCATGTTTACTGTGCTTTTACTGATATTATCAAAAGAAGTATCGCAAACAGCACAGATCATTTACCTGCCTGTTGCGATATTAGGTATGCTTTTATCCTGGGCAATGGTACACACCTTGTTTGGTTTTCATTATGCACATCTTTATTATGGAGATGATAAAAGCGATCATACCAGGCATGCGGAAGGATTAAATTTCCCTCAGGAAAAGAGACCTGATTACCTCGACTTCGCTTATTTCTCTTTTGTCATCGGTATGACCTTCCAGGTATCCGATGTCGAAATATCTTCACAACGTATACGCAGGATCGCACTCGTACACGGACTGTTATCATTTATCCTGAATACATTTGTCGTAGCCTTAACGATTAATATGATTGCAGGATTAAGGAATTAATCTTACTGCACTATTGCACTATCTGTGATCTTCTGCGACATACGTTCATAAGAGGAAGTATCCCCCATCCGGTTAACCGTATTGGATTGATCGTTACGCAGGCTGTCAGCCCCCGTTATGCCGACACTGTCTGTCGCTTTATTACTGCTTGAAGAATTATTACAGGCCCAGAGTATAAGACCCAAAAGACCCAACCAGGATAGTATTTTCATAAAGAATTTTTAATTTTTTGCATGAATACCTGTCTCGATATAAAAACAAAAACCAGGCCGCTGGTTTAAAGATTCGTTTATAGAAATGCATCTAATCAACAGATACGATTTGATACGGAGCGAGAAGCGAAGCCGCCGTTGTCATATTCTTCTGCCGCTACAATTTTACTGGATAAAGCGCCTAAACAATAATTCCCAGGCCAATTTCAATGGTTTGCTTTTATCTTCTTTCCAGCTTAGTACTTTTAATTCTTTAATGATGGCTTGGTAAGCGTTCTATCCCGTACCATCATACACCGAAGCAGCCGCAATCGTTATAGAAGGCAGAGCACTTCTTTGCGTGTCGGGGTGTTGGAAGATTTTCCGCAAGTGTATAATAGCAGGAAGAATGTATACACGGGCGGGTGAACTGGGGATTTTTTTGCTCAATCACCTTCATCAATCAGAAAAAATCAAATCGTTTCGCTTTTATATAGCCGCCCGGCAACTCGGGCATGGAAACCGGAGGATAGATACGGATATGAGTTTGAACTACCTTTTTCTTTTTCCGTACGGAATGTGCAGGTAGCCTTAATACGGTCGTGTTTATTTTGCGGATCGCAGGGAGTAAGGTTTCCATGAGCAGAAGTATGTGTGGACAAACCGAAAATTCCATGCCGGAAACATTCCGCAAATGATTATTCATATTGACTTAACCGCCCGGTAATCAGCGCATAAACATAGCATTAAAAAAATTCCGGGGTTTCCACCACCTCTTCCCTGCTGACTGGCATATTAGTAGCAATATGATAACCGTCACTATTATAAAACACACTCCTGTATGAAATTGACCAAATGGGGTATTATTGGCCCCGGAAACATCGCTCATTCCTTTGTGAATGACCTGCCTCTTGCCAAGGGTTCCCAACAGGTAACCGCTGTGCTGGGCCGGAGCAAAGAATCTGCTGCGGATTTTGCCCGTGAATTTTCTATCCCCCGGTATTTTACCGATATCAATGAATTTATCAAACAGGGTGATTTCCAGGCCGTTTATATTGCCACGCCTCACCCGAATCATTTTGAAGAAGCTATCACCTGCCTTGAGAACAAGATCGCTGTACTTTGTGAAAAGCCGATGACGATCAATGCCGGGCAATGTGCTCAACTCATCAGTACAGCGAAAAAAAATAATACGTTTTTAATGGAAGGCATGTGGCTCCGGTTTTTACCAAGCATTATACACCTGCTGGAAATAATTGCAGACGGACGTATCGGTGCTGTTACTTCGGTAAGAGCCTCGATGTCGTATAAAGCGAATGATGATGAAAACCGCTATTTCGACCCTGAACTTGGTGGCGGTTCATTGCTCGACCTGGGCATTTATCCTGTTTTCCTTTCTTTATTGCTATTGGGAAAACCTGCTTCGATCAAATCGATCGCTAAATTATCAGATGAGGGTATTGATGAAGCCTGTTCGATCCTGTTGAATTATAAAAATAGCGGTCATGCCACACTTGAATCTTCACTGGTATCAACGTTGAGTATTCCTGCCGAGATCGTTGGTGAAAAAGGGGTCATAAAGATTTTAAATCCCTGGTTTGAAAAAGCATCAGGTATAGAGCTTGATGTTAAGAACGAAGGCAAGGTGATCTACCCTTGCGATTGGGAAGGACATGGATTGCAATTCGAGATCAATGAAGTGATCGGCTGTATGGAAAAAGATAAAATTGAAAGCGATCTGCTTCCCCATAGCTTCAGTTTTGAAATGATCAGGATACTTGATAGAATCCGCAGCCAGATCCATGTTACGTATGATATGTACGAGTGACTTTTTAGGTGTTAGGTTGAAATGAAAACCAAAACAGTTTATTGTTCATTATCGAAAAATATTTACTCACATCATTATCTTCACACTTAACACCTAAAACCTTACTTTTCCGCTTTCTATTGTTAAACTCTAATCATGACCAATCTCACGATCTTCCAGTTCTTTCATTGGTATTATAGTCCTGAAGGCAAATTATGGAATCATGCTGTCGAAAAAGCGTCACATCTCGCGGAACTCGGCATCACACATGCCTGGCTGCCTCCTGCTTATAAATCGGCCGAAGGACAAAACGAACCGGGCTATGCCGTATACGATCTTTATGATCTCGGCGAATTTGATCAGAAAGGCACCGTTCCTACGCGCCATGGCACCAAAGATGAATATCTTAATTGCATCAATACTCTTCATAAAAATGGTATCCAGGTGTTGGCCGATATCGTTCTGAATCATAAGCACGGTGGCGATGAAACAGAAAAGATACCGGTACAAAAAGTCAATGAATTTAGCCGGAATGAAATCGTAGAGGAAGAAAAGATGATCGATGCCTGGACCAAATTCAATTTCCCCGGTCGTAAAGGCAAGTATTCAAAATTCACCTGGGACTGGCAGACATTCACAGGCATGAGCGAGAATGAAAATAATATTTACCTGATAAAAAATAAATACTATAATGGCCAGTGGGAAGAAATGCTGGAAAATGAAAATGGCAATTATGATTACCTGATGGGTAATGACATCGAATTTCGTAATCCTGCAGTACGCAAAGAACTAAAGAAATGGGGTGAATGGTATATCAAAAAAACGAAAATAGATGGATTCCGGCTCGATGCGATAAAACATATCAGTCATCATTTTTATAATGAATGGCTTGATTATCTCAACCATCGGTTTAACCGGAAATTCATGTGTATCGGCGAGTACTGGCGCAACACCGTGGATCCTTTATTAAAATATATAGAAGCTACAGAAGCGCGAATCCAATTGTTCGATTCTCCGCTGCATTTTAATTTTCATGAAGCCTCACGTGCAGGCAATAACTATGATCTTAGAAAAATATTCGACAATACACTGATCCAGCGCCGTCCCGAAATGGCGATCAGTTTTGTTGATAATCATGATACACAACCTTTGCAATCGTTGCAATCGCCCGTGGAATATTGGTTCAAGCCTATGGCCTATGCATTGATCCTCTTGCGGGAACAAGGCATACCCTGTGTATTTTATCCTGTTATTTATGAAGCCAAATATTCCGATAATATAGATGGTGGCGATGTATATGTTGAATTGAATAGCATCCCGTGTATCGAACATATGCTGGTGACGAGAAAAGAACTGGCTTATGGGCTGCAACGTGACTATTTCGATCATTCCAATACGGTGGGCTGGACAAGAGAAGGCGCTGAAGAAAAAACACTTTCGGGATGTGCGGTAATAATTACCAATGGTTCTGCAGGTGATAAAGTAATGGAAGTAGGAACAAGACATGCGGGGAAAACATTTATCGATGTATGCGGTCACCGCGAAGAAAAGGTATCGATCGGTGAAGATGGGAAGGGGCAGTTCTTTGTCAATGATGCGTCCGTTTCTGTATGGATCAATGAAGAAGCGTTGAAATATTTTAAACCCTGCAACTCATAATAATGGCTGTACCAGCGGGCTGGTATACAACTTGCATAGTAAGAGGCATAATTTTGTTACATGAGTATTGCGTTTCCCATCGTTGCCTGGGGCAATGGTACAAATATCTATGAGGTCAATATCAGGCAGTATACCAGAGAAGGTACATTAAAAGCGTTTATAGAACATATTCCCCGCCTGCATCACATGGGTGTGGATGTATTGTGGCTGATGCCGATTACTCCGATCAGCGTGGAAAAAAGACAGGGAAGCTGGGGGAGTTACTATGCTGCGAGTTCCTATACAGAAATAGATATCGCCTATGGTACTGGTGATGATTTTCGTGAACTGATCGCCACTGCACATTATCATGGCATGAAGGTGATTATTGACTGGGTAGCTAATCATACCGGGTACGATCATCAGTGGACGGTAAAAAATCCCGGCTGGTATCGCAAGGATGAAAAAGGAAATTTCACCGAAATCTATGGATGGATAGATGTGATTGATCTTAATTACGAGATCCCGGAATTACGTGCCGGTATGATCGAAGCGATGAAACATTGGGTGAATGAATTTGATATCGATGGATTTCGTTGTGATATGGCAAGAACAGTTCCGCTTGATTTCTGGGTGGAGGCGCGGGGGGAATGTGACGCCATCCGTCCTTTATTCTGGCTCGCAGAATGCGAGATACTGGATTATCACGAAGCCTTTGATCTTACTTATGGATGGGAAGCCATGCGTACAATCGATAAATACATGAAAGGGGAAATGTTGCTGGCTGATATTATTCCAATTCTTGGCGTGTATTCGAGGTATCCGATCGGTTCGCGCAAATTACTATTCACTTCCAATCATGATGAGAATAGTGACCATGGCACTGAATATGAAAAATATGGATCAGCCGCATTAGCAATGGCTGTTTTTACATGTACCTGGCCAGGCATCCCTCTTATTTACTCCGGCCAGGAAAAACCGAATAAAAGAAGACTGGCTTTTTTTGAAAAGGATTTTATTGATTGGGAAGGTCCTGTAGAGCTCGATGCGTTTTATACGACACTGCTTACATTCCGTAAAAAAAACAAGGCCTTGCAGGAAAGCGCCTCGGTGGTAATATTGACTTCTCATCACCCCGATGTATTGATTTATTTATGCCGTCGTCAAAATGATAGAGTATTGGTGTTATTGAACTTTTCGAAGGAGAAAGCCAGCTTTTATTTTGATCACCCGGCCGTACCTGGAAAATATCATGATTTATTTACCGGGGAAGCTGTGCAATTGGGAAGAAAAGAAAAATTCAATTTTGAACCGGGAGAGTACAAAGTGTATGATATTACGAATTAGTAATGTCATCATAAAAAGGGGTCACGCAGGGTTGCGATGAAATCATCATCGCAAAACGTTTCGAGCTCCATAAGTATAGAATGAAAACCCATTCCAATGTGGTTAAAAAAGCACGTTTACCGGGGGAATAAAAAGATGAACCGAACCTATAAGGTTGAACCTTATAGGTTCGGTCGGCTTGATGAAACCATCCTCCTGATACGTTTAAAAAACGATAGAATCACGTGAAAAGGGTTTAAATCCGGATTAATTAAACCGGTTTATGGAGGAAATAAATAAAGGTGCATTCGATTATGGTCTGCCGCCGTAAGACTTATGCGGAATATTTTACCCATCTCCCCCAATGTTAATAAACAATCACAAAAGTTCATTATCAAAACTTTAACTGGCACGAATATTTCTACTCTACTCGAAATCAACTACTAAATTTTATTGTTATGAAAAAAAGAACAGGATTATTACTGGCATTACCATTCGCATTACTGGCCTGTAATAACGAAGGAACAGATAGCGTGGCGCAAGCCGATTCTATCAACCAGGCAAAATTGGATTCCAGTAATTCAGCCGGTCAGCCGGTGATCACTGCCAGCGCTGAAACATCTTCTTTCCTTGTAAATGCTGCCGATGGTGGCATGACAGAAGTTCAACTCGGACAAATTGCCCAGCAAAAAGCACTTAATGCCAAAGTAAAAGATTTTGGCGCCATGATGGTTCACGACCATACTGCTGCCGGCGAGCAGGTGAAAACACTGGCTTCCCAAAGAAATGTAACACTCCCCGATTCAGTCAGCAATGATCATAAAGATGATATCAATAATATCATGAAAAAAACAGGAAAAGCATTTGATAAAGCCTTTATCGATGCCATGGTCAGCGATCATAAAAAAGTGATCTCCCTGTTTGAAGACGCTTCGAAAAATGTGAATGATACAGAAGTAAAAACATTCGTGGACAATACCCTGCCCAAGCTGCATATGCACCTTGATTCGGCTCAGGCTATCCAGAAAATGTTGAAATAGTTGAAATAATTACGGGATTCGTACCCTGTACTAAAACAATGCAAAATGTAAAAGCAGGTCTCCAGGGATCACTTTTACATTTTGCATTTTTTGCTGTATTGCTGTTTATCTTTATCGTATGAAAATAAGCGCCGGTATCCTCCTTTTCAGGATCACTAAAAAAAATATCGAAGTCTTACTCGCACATCCCGGCGGACCTTTCTGGAGAAATAAAGATGAAGGCGCCTGGACTATTCCCAAAGGAGAAACAGAAAATACTGAAGAATTACTCGCTACCGCTATCCGTGAATTCAATGAAGAAACAGGAAAACAATTGCAGGGGAATTTTATTGAATTAACTCCTGTCAAACAAAAATCAGGGAAATGGGTGCATGCATGGGCGATAGAAGATGATATCGATCTAAAAGAGATGAAAAGCAATCATTTCGAAATAGAATGGCCGCCCAAATCAGGCAGGATGCAATCCTTTCCCGAAATAGATAAAGCTGATTGGTTCACTATCGAAGAAGCGAAACAAAAAATTAACCCCGCACAGATTTCATTCCTCACCGAATTGCATAATCTCCTTTAGCCTCCGTGATCCCCTGTGTCTCCTCCGTGGCTCTCTGTGTATAATTCTTGCAGGACAGATTCTGAATAAGGCTTTACTAAGAAACTGAACTCCCGGAGTTGTACGCAGAGAGCCACGGAGGAGACACAGAGGGCCGCAGAGCTATAACTTGTAATGCTTTTCGATCTCTTTCCCGGCTGCCTCCACCAGTTTATCTTCTCTTGGCTCATTCACCGACCATTTACAATTATTAAAGGACAGGTATCCAAAAGAAACATCATTCAATACAACATGATACGACGCAGGCTGACCATCTTCACTGGTCTTTTCCGAAGGATTCACCCAACCTTTGAATCGCTTTCCATTATACTCAAACTCGATATCGAAAATAGTATCTTCCATAATTTATAACTTTTGCAATGCCCCGATGGCTTTTTTCATATTAATTCCTTTCCCAAGCACAGGTTTAAAAATATCACCCTGTTCTTTGATCCTGGCTATTGCATTGTGAATAGTAAAATCTTTCATCTGCATTCCTTTCTTCACTTCGTCCCAATGCAGGGGCATCGATACCGTAGCGCCCGGTTTTGGCCGTAATGAATAGGCAGCGGCAAGTGTGGCCTGTGGACGATTCTGTAAAAAATCAATATAGATCTTTCCCTTCCTGTTAGCCGTTGCGCGTTCAATACTCGTAAATTCCGGCAATTGCTCCTGTACCAGCGAAGCGATCAGCCTTCCAAATTCTTTTGATGCTTCATACGTATACTTTGCAGCAAGCGGTATATAAATATGAATACCCGTCGAGCCGGAAGTTTTACAATAGCAATCCACGCCCGCACTTTCCAAAACCTGTCTTGTCATCTGTGCGGTCTCTATTACCTGTTCAAATTTATTTTTATTAGGATCAAGATCGATAATGCACCAGTCGGGATGATCGGGCGATTGCACACGGCTGCTCCAGGGGTTGATTTCGATACAGCCCAGCGATGCCATGTATAAAAGATCGGCTTCCTTCCGGCAGACCATATAATTCTTATTTTTTCCTTCACTGCGATACGGAAATGTATCGATCCAGTCAGGCACTTTCCCGGTCACATCTTTTTGGTAAAAACTCTCTCCATTAATACCTCCAGGGAAACGATTTAGCGATTGCGGCCTGTCTTTTAAATATGGCAGGATATAAGGTGCTGCCTGGTAATAATAATTCAGCATATCCCTTTTCGTCACTTTATCTTTTGGCCAGTACAGTTTACTCAGGTTGGTGAGCTTCAGTGAATGTCCATTGATCACCCGCTCCTGCTGTTCATCCACAGGGTTCAATAATGTTTTCCGTTCACCCGTACCATGTTTCGCAATGATCTTCTCTTTATGCAAAACCGATTCTTTCACCACCTTCCTGGTGGGCTTCGCCTTTTCTACTTTTACCTCTTTTGCTTTTTTATCGATCCGCATACCTTCAAACGAAGGATGGCGCATCACCTCATCACTGGTCATCTCCGTAAACGATACTTCACATACCAGTTCTGGTTCCAGCCAGGTAGCGGTGGCTTGCGGAGGATTGGGCCGGAAACGGGATGGTTTGTTTACATCGGGTTCGGTATCGAATGGATTGACTTTACGGACCAAGGGCTTGAATTGTTTCATCATATCCTTTTGCACCTGGTCGCTGAAACCTGTACCAATCTTACCGGTATAATGCAGTTTGCCATTTTTAAATACACCCACCAGCAAAGCGCTGAATGCTTTTGAACTTCCCTTATTATTGGTATATCCTCCAATCACCACTTCCTGGCGATTGGCTACTTTTATCTTCAACCACTCTTTGGAACGAAAACCCGGCGTATACAAGCTATCCGCCTTCTTCGCGATAATACCTTCCAGCTTTAATTTCCTGGCAACATCAAAAAATTCAGTGCCCGTAGCATCGAAATTCTGGCTCACATGGATCAGCGGATGTTCTGATAAAATAGCCGCGAGTTTTTCCCTGCGTTCCGTAAGCGGAAGATCCATCAATGAATATCCATCATACCATAGCAGGTCAAATACATAATACAGCAATTGCCCGTCGGCTTCACTGCGCCAGTTTTGTAATTGGCCAAAACTGGAAATACCTTCTTCATTGGAAACGATCACTTCTCCGTCAAGTATGGCTTCCATATTCAATTCTGTCAATGCACCGGTGACCGGGTAAAATTTTTCATTAAATGATTTATCATTTCTCGAAAGCAATTCCACTTTTCCCTTATGCAAATGTGCCACGGCACGGTAACCGTCCCATTTCACTTCGTATAACCAATTGCCTGAATCAAAAGGTTTATCTACCAGGGTCGCCAGCATGGGTGAAATATGACCGGGAAATTTTGTTTTTACCCCAATTGCTTTCCCCGGACCGGCAGTTGTTCTCTTCTTTACAGCTGTTCTTTTCCCAGGATTGTTTTTTATTTTTTCTTTAGCTGTCGCTTTCTTTTTAGTAGTACCGGGTTCAATCGTTTTCCTTCCATATACTTTATCCGGCTCCTTTTCCATCTGTGCGATATTCTTACCAGAGATCACCGATTTATCTTTTTTAGTGATATCTGCTTTCTTTGCGTATTTATCCTTCATCTTCATCAGCAACCAGGAGTTTTCGCCCTGGTAAGAAGATTTAACCAGTGCATAATTACCTTTCAATTTTTCTCCATGCAATGCAAATACCAGCTTCCCTTTATGTAACTGATGAAGAAGATTTTTCTCCATCGCTTTTTTATTATCGAATGATTCTTCTGCTGTTTCATAGGTTCCTTCATCCCATACGATAACAGTACCCCCTCCATATTGTCCCCTGGGAATAATGCCTTCAAAATCGCGGTAATCGTAAGGATGGTCTTCCACCATCATCGCCAGGCGTTTGACATCCGGATCGGTAGATGGACCTTTAGGTACCGCCCAGCTTTTTAAAACACCTTCCATTTCCAGCCGGAAATCATAGTGCAGGTGAGAAGCGTCGTGTTTCTGCACCACGAAACGAAGTTGCGCCCCATTGGCTTTTCCACCTGTTGGTTCCGGCGTTTTGGAAAAAGAACGTTTTTTCCTATAGGTTGCTAATGACATATACTAATGAGATTAAATTTTATGCCACAAATAGCAGGTCACCGATCCGTTTTTTCTTTCATGATAAAACTGATCCGTCCATTGGTCTCTATAAATGCTTTCTCCACCTGTTCGAGTGAATTATTGCGTGTCTCCAGCCGCAGGCTTTCCCGGAGGTCGGTTTCGGTCAGCGAGGCTTTGTGCAGGTTACTATGAAGGATAGCGTCATTCTCATACAGCACACGATGATTTCCTTTGATCAGGGATTCCATCTTTTTGTTTTTGCAGGACAACCATCCCAGCAGGCGATGAACAAAGATCATGGCTGTAGCAGCGGCGATCGTTGACCAGAAAGGAGAAGCGCCCACAATGCCTCTTGCGAGCACCGATCCCATCGTGATCATAATGATCGTATCAAAACCCGATCGCTTCCCAAAAATCCTTACGCCACCGATACGGATCAGCACAAGCGTGAAAAGAAAGACAACCATCGCCCGGATACCCATCTGCAAAGGCGTTAATTGTTCGCCTGTTCCCCATAAAATATGCCATTGGTTCATTGTTGTTGATTGATAAGCTTGACTGCTTTAGAAGCATTGATCACTTTCAATATCTTAAATTCTTTTTCCGATGCCTTATTATACGCCGCAAAGAAATCCTCTGTTTCTGCCCGTTGTTCCTTCGGAAGATCAGCGATATCATCGATATCTTTGAACTGTTTGGATAATACGGGCACAAAAAAGAAACGATCATTACGAATTGTTTTCCCCTTTTCAGTTTGCTCCGCCAGTATAGCACCGATCAACCGGCACTCTATCACACAGCCTGGAAAACTTTTGAATTCGGAGATCACCAGTGCATCGAGGGGATCCTTATCTTCGCCCATTGTTCCCGGGATAATACCAAAATCAAAAGGGAACATCATTCCCACCGGTAATATCTTCTTTAATTTGAATCGTCCGGAGTTCTTATCCAGCGTATATTTCTCTGCACTGCCCTTTGGTGTTTCAATAATTATATCGATTGATTTCATATTTAAGGCATGGAAATTCTGTGCCAGCCCTGCCATTAGCCGCCTTCCTTTGGCATCATTTTGACGGCTTTATTATAAAAAGTTATGCAACGTGATGGAATGTGTAAAAGCCTCTGGCAGGAAACAGCGGGTGAATATCTTCCTGCTGCAGGTAGTAAAAAAGACAACAGTTCCTTTGATGTGATCATTGCCGGTGCCGGTATCACAGGCATTACTACGGGAATGCTCTTACAGAAAAAAGGATTGTCGGTATTGATTGCAGAAGCAAAAACAATCGGGTTTGGAACAACAGGCGGAACAACGGCACACCTCAATACGTTTCTTGACACCCCTTATCACACGATTCAAAAAAATACTGGGGAAAAAAATGCTCAGTTGGTAGCAAAAAGTGTGCAGGCTTCTCTTGACCTTATCAGGAAGAATATAGAAGAGTATGGTATCAATTGTGGTTATTCGCCATTACCGGCTTATTTATATTCAAAAGATGAAAAACAATCCAAAGAACTGGAGAATATTTTAAAAGGTGCACAGGATTGCAATGTTGCGGTGAATTCCAGCAATGATTTACCTGTTGATCTTCCTTTTGAAAAAGCAATACAATTTCCTGACCAGGCTGGTTTCCATCCTGTCCGGTATATAACAGCACTTGCCAAAGAGTTTGAAAAAGCTGGTGGCGTAATCATAGAAAACTGCCGCATTACAGATGTAGAAGAGAACAGCACCTGCGAGGTGACAAGCAGCAAAGGAAATTTCAGTAGCAGTCATTTTATTTATGCTACACATATTCCACCCGGGGTGAATTTGCTCCATTTCCGTTGTGCACCTTACCGCAGTTATGCACTGGCATTAAAACTGGAAAATGAAAAAGATTATATCTCATCGCTATTATACGATCTCGATGAACCTTATCATTATTATCGCACACAGGAGATCGATGGAGAATTATTTTTTATAGCCGGGGGCGAGGATCATAAAACAGGGCATGAAGAAAATACAGAAGCCTGCTTTCGTAAACTGGAAGCGTATGTACGTAACCTCTTTCCTGTAAAATCAGTCAGCAACCGCTGGTCATCACAATATTTTGAACCTGCAGATGGATTACCATATATCGGTCATTTACCCGGGCATCCCGGCAATATCTTTGTCGCTACCGGTTATGGCGGTAATGGAATGATCTATAGTGGTGTAGCGGCGATCCTGCTAAGCGATCTTATTACGGCAGGAAAAAGTGAATATGAAGATGTATTCGATCCGAACCGTGTAAAACCCATAGCAGGCTTTGCGAATTTTATAAAAGAAGCAGCTGATGTAACTGGTCATCTTATCAGCACTTTATTACCTGCCGACAAATTAATTGAACTGGCTGATCTCGCTCCCGGCGAAGCGCGGGTGGTCAAGTACGAAGGCACAAGACTGGCGCTTTATAAAAATGAACAGGGCCGTTTATATGCATTGAACGCTGCCTGTACGCATATCAAGTGTGAAGTGAGTTGGAACAATGCAGAAAAAAGTTGGGATTGCCCCTGTCATGGATCGAGATTTAGTTATAACGGTGAAATGCTTACCGCACCTGCCAGGAAGGACCTGGAAGTAGTAGAGATCATGAGGGCGGCGCTCAGGTAGCATCTAAAATATAAATGGGTGAATGATTCAGAACCATTCACCCATTCACTCTTCACTTTTTTAACGGCTGCTTTTTCTGGCCGTTCTTTTTTTCGCTCCTCTTTTCGTAGGCGCACTCTTTTTCTTTGCTCCTTTTTTCCTGGCTGCACTTTTCTTTGAAGCACTTTTTTTCTTCGGCACTTTAGCACCTTCTTTTCTTGCTTCGGACAACCCGATCGCAATCGCTTGTTTACGGCTGGTTACTTTTTTCCCGCTGCGGCCACTTCTCAATGTGCCTTTCTTCTTTTCATGCATGGCTCTTTCAACCTTTTTGCCGGCCTTCTTTGAATATTTTGCCATAATTGAATGTTTAGGATAAGAATTCATATTTTATGCCAGTATTTACACGCTACAACCGGGATCAAACCTTGCCAGTAAAAATGGCATCATTTTTTTACTTCTTTGGCATGCCTTCGTCCGTAGTTGCCCATATGAGCTATAATACAGATGCTGCTACCCTTCGCATACGGTTTGTATCGGGAATGGTCTATGATTATAAAAATGTTCCTCCCGAAGTCTATGAAGCCATGAAACAGTCCGGTTCAAAAGGGACTTACCTGAATAAATACATTAAAGGGAATTTTAAATTTAAGAAAGTACGATAATTCCGTTAGTCAACAGATATCATTATTATAACTGATGCTTCTATAGCATCGTGATAAATATTTTTACTGATTGTAAAACTGTCAAGTGCTGGCCGCTCACCGGGGCTTGCTTTTCCTCCATTATTATCTTAATTTGTATCACTCAATCGCTGGTATGAGAAAAAACCTTATTCTGCTATACCTGTTATTAGCTTCCCTTACAGGCATAACCCAACTGAAATGGCTCAATCCCCAACCATCGGGATATACCAATACTAAAATTTATTTTATCAATGACAGCACAGGCTACCTGATGAATGCAGCCGGTGATCTTTTTATTACAAAAGATACCGGCAATACCTGGCAGCAACATGGTCATTTTGCCGGCGCTTCTACCTTTGCGATCAGCGATTCCACTGGTATTATTCCCTCTACAGATGGTTCCATTTATGTAAGCACCGATAATGGTAATACCTGGCAGAAAACAAAAGACAGTCTCGGCATTATGGCACCCTGGTGCGATATCGTCGCCCGTGATACTTTATTCGTGTTAAAATATAATCCCAATGAATTCATAACAGCACTTTACAAAAGTGTAAACCGTGGTAATGACTGGCAACTCGTTAATAACAATATTGATCAGTTCAATATTCCTTATACCGATTTTATTACTTCCCGCCGTGGATTTGCGATCAGACCGGGCAGTATTCATAAAACAGAGGATGGCGGCGCTACCTGGCAAACGACTGCCTATCCCAATAGTACGAATGTGATCTGCCTGAAGTTTTATGATACCTTACGGGCCTGTGGTTATGCAGATGGCGGTGGTATGATAAAAACAATTGATGGCGGAAAAACCTGGACGGTATTTCCCCAAACCGCCAGCCGGATCAATGATATATTCTTTATCGATGCCGATCACGCCTATGCTGCAGGAGAAGATGGCGCTTTGTTTAAAACAACCAATGGAGGCGATAGCTGGTCATGGGCAGCATTCGATCCCCGCTACGGCTATTCCTTGTACACACAATATTTCTTTACCGCAGACAAGGGAATCGTAGCAGGCATGTGGGGTAAAATTTTCAGCACCACAGATGGTGGCAGCTACTGGAAAGCCCACGCTCCTACCTATACCGATATCACCGGCATTTCATTTCCATCTATTGATACCGGCTATGTCACTACCTGGAATAATATTTATAAAACAACCGACGCCGGTCATACCTGGAAAGAATTATCTTTTTCTTTACCACCCTTTCAAACAACGAGGTTTGATAACTGCCGGTTCCGCAGCAAAGACACAGGCTTTGTAACTGTGAATGCACCAGTGCGTATTTACAAAACAACCGATGGTGGTCAAAACTGGACGTCATTTAATCCGTTTCCTGTATTTCCCGAGCCGTATGATAATATTACGGACCTGAATTTTATCAATCGTAATACCGGGTTTATTTCCCTGCACTCGACCAGCTTTCATACCTTATTCAAAACAACCGATGCGGGTGATACCTGGCAGGAGATCGGCAACCAGCTCTATTTTGATAAACTGTTTTTTGTCAACAGCCAGCTCGGGTATGCGACCAAATATCATTTATTCTATCGCACCACCGATGGGGGTACCAACTGGACCAACCTGCCACCAACCGATTTTTTCCAGATCAATTCGATATGGTTCAACAATGCATCAACAGGCTTTCTTGCCTACGACCAGGGCAACCTGAAGATGACGGTTGATAGTGGTGCCAGCTGGACAGATATTATACTCGATCCGTTTGAACTGCCCAGGTACAGAACATTGAAGTTTTATAACAGGAAGATCGGCTATATTACAACTGAAAATGGCACTATATATAAAACAGCCGACAGTGGTTATCACTGGAGAAATGCAGGCAATATTGGTACGCTGGATGCGAAGTCGATCATTTTCCAACCCGATACTACAGTAATTTTTGCGGGCCTGTGGGGTGCTATCGTACGGGCTGATATCGCTGAATACCATATCGATTCTGTTAGTGCGCTTGCAAATGTTTGTGGTGCACAGTTCAGGGCAAAAGTATCTTCATTCCTTTCACCGGTTGACAGTATCTGGTTTGTGTATGGAAAAAACACTTATACAGATTCTGTTCGTGCCAATCCGGTATCGCTGGCAGATACAACTATTAATCTTGTATCAGATATCGATGGATTGCAGGCTGATAGTGTATACCATGTAAAAGTGAAAATATTATTCAAAGGAGCTTTTTACTATTCAAAAGAAATAGTATTCATTCCGCATAAAACAGCGAAACCGGTCATTACTGCTGCGGGAAATGTTTTATCCTCATCATATGCAGGAAGCAATCAATGGTATTTAAACGGAGTATTGATTCCCGGAGCCACTTCGCAGCAATATACTGCTGTCACGTCCGGCACCTATATAGTAATTGCTGATGCGGATAATTGTCCATCGGTAGCATCAGCCGGTTATTCGCTTACTGTTACGGCTACTCCTGATATAGTATTGAATGGAGAAATTGCTATTTATCCCAATCCTGTTTTCTCAGGCGATATACAAATCAACACGAATAATAATAATCGTCGTCTTACTTTGCAGATCACTGACATCAATGGAAGAAATATCCACTCAGAAGTACTAAAAAACGGGATCAATATCATATCCCTAACCAGGCTCCCGAAAGGAATGTACATCTTCATTGTTACTGATATCCGGACACAACAATGGACCAACCGAAAGGTTCTTAAATTGTAAATAATGTACTCCCGATTCCCCCTTTTTCAATAATTAATTTTCAGGTACATCCTGAGCATTGATTATTGAATATTATTACAAGACCCTGTTCACCATCCACTCTTCACTTCTCTCTCTATAAGTTACTCACATTTTTGCCTGCTGGCAGCATTATTGTTTTGCTAACACAATCAGAGAATCATGATGCAGGTATGTGATACCTGCATGACCTTATTTGTTCAATAAAATGGATTATTTATGAAAAAATTATTTCTGGCTGGCGCTGTGGTATTTTCTATGGCGGTATTGGCAGCCAATGCAAAGCATGAGACACCAATGATGACAAAGAACCAGCAAACATTCCAGGATTCTCCACCACCAGGAAAACAAAAACCCATTCCAGGCAGACCCGATTCAACCCGTTTTCCGAGGGATACATCTAAACGTCCGTGGCCGGATTCCTTAAATAAATAATTGCTCTCAACCGGTCAATAAAAAAGGGATTGCAACCATTTGCATCCCTTTTTTTGCGACTGCGGCACTGGCTTCGAGTTCACGGCCGCGCTGTAACCAGTCGGGCCAGTTTTCTCCTGCCGTATGATCACTGTGCACCAGTTTCATGTGATATGTATTTGGAAAAGATAGCTTCTACCTGCTGCTTGAGTACATTAGGGCAATTGGTGTTGAACATCATATGGTTTGGGTTGAAATTAACGTGATAGCACTGGCTGGGTTTCAATTTTTTTCCATCGATCTCTACCGGGTAATCATCAAGCGCCGCCAGTTCAGCTTTTACTTTCTTAATGAGTTCTTCTGTTGTCTGTATCATGCATAACATTTTATTTTGTAACGGGTTCTTTTGTTGCCTCCTGCACGGTCTTTTTGCCGCGTTCAACTTCTACCAGTTTGGTAGTAACAGCATATTCATTCGGGCTGATAGAATGACCATATTTTACCGCTCTCGCTTTGGTAAATTCCGCCCCGAGGTATAAAATAATAGAGGAATAGTAGGTCCACAATAAAAGGATCACCAGTGATCCTGCCGCTCCGTATGTAGAACCTATTTTACTACGACTGATATATAATGAGATGCCGAATTTGCCCAGCATAAATAATACCGCTGTTACTACTGCCCCACCCCATACATCTTTCCAGCGGATCTTTGCATCAGGTAATACTTTAAAAATAACTGCGAAGATGAAACTGCTGATACCAAATGTAATCACCTGGTTCAAAATATAAATCACTGCAATGCCGAGTTGAGGAAATAAATTACGCAGATGAGTACCCAGGCCATCGATCAATGCGGTAAGCGCAAGTGAAACCAGTAATAAAAAACCCAGACTAATAATTAACGAAAAAGAAAGCAACCTGTTGCGCAAAACGATCAGCCATCCTTTCCCAGGCTTGGGTTTCAATCCCCAGATAGTATTGATCGAATCCTGTATCTCACCAAAAATAGCTGTGGCACCAATCAGCAAAGTGGCTACCCCAATTACTACCGCCGTAACTCCTTTCCCTTTGATGGCCGCATTTTTTACAATCGCCTGCAATTGTGCAGCAGTATCAGAACCCATAAAACCGGATAACACATCATAAATTTTTCCCTGCACCGCTTCCTCACCCAGGAAGATGCCGCATAGGGAAATAATTACCACCAGCAAAGGAGCCATTGAAAATAAAGTGACATAAGAAAGTGATCCGCTTAGCTTGGTGATCTTATGTTCTGAGAAACCTTTAAAAGAATCCTTTGCCAGGCCTACGACCGTTTTCAGGGAAAATTTTATTGGCATACCTCTATCAGAAAACAAATGCTGTGCCACCACCTCATGCGGTCTTGCAGTTGTACAGCCGGCAGACAGCAGTTTGTCAATAGATACATTGTTATTTTTAAATCACATGCCGATTACAGGCTGGTGGCTCCGGCTATAAACTACAAGTCTGCAGGAAGAATTACTTTTCCTTTTTTACTTCTTTTAGTATGATCTCATCCATATCGGCATTCATTTTTTCTTTTTTCAGACCTACCCGCACCCATCCGAAAATACTCATGTAAAAATTGGCGATCCATACCAATGAAAAACCTCCCAGCAGGTAACCCCGCCAATCGGCAAATAATAAATGATAATGCGTGATGAATAAAAAAACGATCGTCACATAATGACTGAAACAATATTCACAGGTAAAGAGATAAAAGAATTTTCGTTGCCAGAAAGACGTACAGGCTTTGGACTGCCGGATGCAGAAATCACGTGGTTCACGAAAAACCTCCTCGTGCGTAACGGTCCAGCTGATACAGGCTACCGGTAATGCCAGTAAAAATAACCAGGCGGCCTGTTGTGATAAGGACATCATGTGTATTTTCCTTGTAAAGATTACGGGAAAACCCGGAAATTTCATCTTCCTTGCTTTATATATTCAAGAAGCCTGCCACAGACGCAGCGAATATGTCCGCCGGATTCGTATATTTAACGCCGTATTCTTATCCATTCTATTCCAGTCGTGTATGCGATCTTCACTATGAATCATGACCAACGTCTGCAATTTTTGCCCGATAACGGAGAAATGAGTACGCTCATTCGTGCAAAAGACTGGAACAAGACACCGGTAGGTTGCCCCGACAAATGGCCCAAAAGCCTGCAAACCATGCTCGGGGTGATCCTGCATTCCCGGTTTCCCATGTTTATCTGGTGGGGACCTGAATTGATCTGCTTTTACAATGATGCTTATCGCCCCAGTCTTGGGGTGGATGGAAAGCATCCTTCAATTTTAGGTCAGCCCGCAGAACAGGCCTGGCCGGAAATATGGGATATTATTAAACCGCTGATTGACCAGGTGCTTTGCGGTGGCGATGCCACCTGGAGCGAAGACCAGCTGATTCCTATCTTCCGCAATGGAAAAATAGAAGATGTATACTGGACTTTCAGTTATAGCCGCATTAATAACGATGAAGGAAATCCTTATGGAGTATTGGTCACCTGTGTAGAAACTACGCAAAAGATCATGAACCAGCGGCAACTGGAAGATGCCAATGATTTTTTAAAATTCTCCACCGATGCAGCTGAACTAGGCACCTGGGATTATAACCCGGTCACCGGTAAATTCAAGGGCAATGACCGTTTGCGGGAATGGTGCGGCATTCATAATAAGGAAGAAATAGATCTGTCTGCCGCTATCCAGGCGATTGCTGCTGAAGACCGCAAACGAGTAATGACTGCCATCAATGCAGCCCTTGATTATTCAACACAACCTGGTTATGATATTGAATATAAGATCATCAACGTAATCACAAAACACGAAAGAATAGTTGTTGCGAAAGGAAAACCATCTTTCAATGAACAGAACATAGCCTATCGTTTTAGCGGAACATTGGAAGATATCACGGAGAAATACAGGGACAAAAAGATTCTGGAAAAAAGTGAAACAAATTTCCGCAGTCTCGTTCAACAGGCACCGGTAGCCATGTGTGTATTAAAAGGTCCTTTACATACCGTGGAAATAGCAAACGACCGGATGATAAAATTATGGGGCAAGCAGCAGCAGGATGTAATGAATAAACCAATCTTCGAAGGCCTGCCCGAAGCAAAAGAACAGGGACTGGAAGCATTGCTTGATCATGTATACCGGTCGGGTGAACGTTTTGTAGCAAAAGAACGACCTGTGAACCTGCCGCGGGAATCAGGGATTGAAACGATCTACCAGAATTTCGTATACGAACCTTTTCTAGATAGTGATGGCTCTGTGGCCGGCGTGATCGCTGTAACCATAGATGTAACAGAACAGGTACTGGCCCGCCAAAAAGTAGAAGAAGCCGAAGAACGCGCCAGACTGGCAATCGAAGCTGCCGATATCGGAACCTTCGATTTTAATATGGAAGCCAATGTCGCGATCACCTCTCCGAGATTACATGAAATTTTCGATGCCCCTATACATGCCAGCAATGAAGAGCTGGTAAAGAATATTCACCCCGATGATAAAAAAATACGGGAGATCGCATTGGCGGATGCATTGAACAGCGGTCATCTTTTTTACGAAGTAAGGATCGCACGAAAAGATAAAATGATCCGCTGGATACGCGTGGAAGGTAAACTCCTTTTTGATGGAACCGGCAAACCATTCCGTATGCTGGGAACAGCGCTTGATATCACCGAGAAAAAAGAACTCGATCAGAAAAGAGAAGAATATATTGCTATTGCCAGTCACGAACTCAGGAACCCGCTTACAAGTTTAAAGCTCAGCCTGGAACTGGTCGATTCGAATGAGATCGACGAAACAGAAAAGAAGCGTTTTGTTGAAAAAAGTAAAATAAATGTACAACGTCTCATGACGATGACGGACGAACTATTGAATGTATCCAAAATAGCGGCCGGCATGCTGGACCTTAAAATGGAAATATTCAACCTAAGCGATAGTATTTCAGAAAGCATTGCTACTGTACAGGCTGGTGTTGAAAAAAATGCCATAGTGATCACAGGCACCACCGATATCTCTGTCAGAGGCGATAAATTCCGGATCGAGCAGGTGTTGGTGAATCTTATTTCCAATGCATCCAAATATTCTCCGACCGGCTCTCCTATTATTATTTATGTATCACAGGAAAATAATTTAGTACGGGTGGAAATAAAGGATAAGGGGATCGGCATGGATGCAGAAAATAAAGAGTTCGTATTCCGGAAATTCATACGGCTCGATTCGGCCAGTCATGTCAAGGGATATGGCCTGGGATTATATATTTCCGAACAGATCATTCGCAAACATGGTGGAGAAATGGGCGTAGAAAGTGAAAAAGGAAAAGGGTCTACGTTCTGGTTCACTTTGCCTCATTGATTTATTACAGGTGAGTGTCAGTGATTATTATGGTTAGCTAATGATATAGAACACGGATGACACGGATGAATGGATGAAATGTAGATGAAGAAAGATCAATTACTTATCTGTGTATCCGTGGCAATGATTACACTTGATTACAGATGTGTGTCAGTGATTATTATTGTTAGTTAATGATATAGAACACGGATGGGACGGATGAATGGATGAAATGTGGGCGAAGAAGATCAATTACTTATCCGTGTATCCGTGGCATGATTATAATTGTTAGTTAATAGTATAGATACGGATGAGCCAGGAAGAATGATCCTTACTTAAATCCATTCTTTTATCCTCTTATATCCGTGTTCCATTACAAAGTTTTGTTAGCAGAATAACCTGCCATATTTAATGATATCCTCCATTCCGCTTCACATCTTCAAAAAAGAATTGCAGGAATAATTTCTGTTCGGTCCTTGTCAGGTGAATGTTACCGGTCTGATCCAGGAAGCGGTCATTATGATAAATATGATGCTCAAAACCAAGGCTAAGATGTTTGATTAATCTCACAGCGATCATTGGTTTGAATATACCTACCAGGCTGTTCCCTGGCAATCCGTTATAGGTATGCATCCAGTAATAAAATGCGGTAAACCCAATCGTGGCCCGGTCACCCAGGTTAAATGTTTCTTCCAGTTTGGCTTGCATACCTCCACCAAAATTGTATTGCCTGAATTCCGATTCAACAGGACCAAACTGTGTATTATTTCCTGCCAGTGGTACAACAGCCAGATGCAGGGTAGAATAAAGATGTGAATGCCTGGCGATACCGAGATCCGCAATATATCCTCCTCCAAAACCAAGTGTGGCCACTTCAAAAATATCATTGCTCCAGTAATCATAATGCTGGAACAAACCCAGCAACTGATGCAGGCCGACATTTTTACCTGCAAGGATCCCGTATCCATCCACATGATCCAGCAGGTTGCGGCGATCACCATAACTTAACGTAACACGGAACCGGAAAAGATCAAATGGTTTACGATGACGAACCTCGAATGGATCGCCATAATCGAGCTGCAGGTTGAGCATCGCATTCGTAGCACCTGTGCCAAATTTATTATCCTCGTTCACCTTATTGTTTACTTTATGCATACCGGCTGCTAAAGTGATATTCAGTGGTTCCTTCTGGTAAATCTCTTTATGCACTACGCGAAACATTTTACCCTGTGTCAACCGGTTAAAGCCACGCACGGGATTGATGACGCTGGCGAGTATTTCGCGGAACACACGTTGTCCGCCACGGGTACGGTCATCCAATACATTGGAGCTAAGACGATAAAAGATTTCCCCAAGAAAAGCGCCGCTGATTGGTGTATTGATCAAATCGTTATAGGATGGTCTTGTATTTTCTCCAAAGTATTCCCATAACAAACTTCCTTCGATCGCAAATGGTAAAGAGCCCCAATAGGAATATCCATTGGAGCGACCCACATTGAAATAGAAATTACCTGTATGCGGGTGACCAATAAAATTGGTACCGAATCCATCTTCATCCCATTCCGGGCCTTTTTGAAAACTGGTCTTCCAATAAGAAGGACCAGTCTTTGCCCAATCGAATTGATAAACAAAACGGGCGACCGACCAATTGAAAAGATCTGCGCCAATCACTCTCACTGCTGGCACCCATAACTGGTAACGCGGATTATATACCGGGTCATCCGCTAATAAATCTCCATACTTATTATGAGCAGGAATAACAGTATCAGTAATAACAGTGTAAATCGTATCAATCGGTTGAGCAGGTAAGCTATCTGAAATAACAGGTGTTTGTGCATGAATAGCTGTTACAAACAGCAGCAGCATACTTGCTAAAAATAGTCTCATTCCAATACAGGGGTTGTACCGCGAATAGTGCAGCAAATGTGCCAACCGTCCTATTTGTCCTATCTGTATTATCAGGGTTCCAGGATATTCATAAATTGAAAAAATAGGACACGGATGGCTCGGATAAAAGGATTTAAAGTTGATTACCAGTTTATTGGTGATTAACTGTTCCTCCGGGATCATATCTTAAATCGTTAACTCCATTTTATATCCGTTCATCACTTCTATCCGTGTTCTATTACATTACATTTCTTCCATAAAGGATCACCTTCCCTGTAAACGGGTAAAACTTACCCACGGCATTACTGATCATAGCCAATCTTTATTTGTTCCAGGTAAGGCCATAACTTTTCCGTATCATCAAAGGAATCAAATTTCCTGATCACGTTTTCATTCATAAAGAATTCTATCTCCACGTAAAACGATTCCACCTGCACCAATAAATAACGGTATAACTTCCCAATGCGTTTGGCTACCGGTACGCCATAATACCACATAAAAAGTTCCTGCTGAACAGGCGATAATCTTTTATAGCAATCATGGGTCATACCCATCGTATTTCAAAACCTGTGCTAAAAACCAGTGCAGGAAAAAAATTACACTTGGGAAGATTTATTTCTACGTTTTAATTTTTCTTCATGATTCTCTTCTGCTTCGCTGATGGAATGAGAGGAGAAAAGGTCTTTTTCCTTTTCCGCCTTATCGGACAGCCGGATATAATATTTTTTAAGTACTGCGAGTTCCTGTTCGGTCAGATCTTCTATATCTACCAGGCGGTTGCTGGCACGTTCGCTGCTGGCAATAAGTTCATTCAATTTTAAATGAACAGCCGCTGTGTCGCGGTTTTGCGATTGCTGAATGATAAATACCATCAGGAATGTAATGATCGTTGTGCCGGTATTGATCACCAGTTGCCAGGTATTGGAATAATGAAAAATAGGGCCGCAGATTCCCCACACCAGGATCAGCAGGAAAGCAGCGATACAAACAGCAGGACTTCCAGCCTTTTGAGTGACATAGCAGGATACTTTATTGAATATCCGTGCTGATTTCATTTTCTTTTCCTGTCTCTTACGGACGGACGGTTTAGGGGTAGTATTCATAAAAAGAAGAATAATAAGGGTTAGGTGCCAGGTGTCAGGTGTTAAGTGTTAGGTTTTAGGTGTTAATGAACCTGTAATGAGTTAGCTAAATCCAGGATCTAAACCTAAAATCTAACACTTAACACCTGACACTTAAAACAAACGCTATGCCTGTTTGAAAGAATTTGTTTCCCTCTTCCATAGTCTTTACCTTTGCCCCGTTGTGCAGAAGATAACCGCCACGATATTACTCATCGCTTTCCTGGGACAAACCTTTAACCAGGGATTTTATTATGTGGATTATCTCGTTAATAAGGCCTCCTATATGGAGAAATGTATTAACAAAGCACGTCCCAACCTGCACTGTAATGGTCAATGCCTGCTCATGAAGAAAATTGAAGAACAGGAAAAAAGGGAACGGCAACAGGCCCCGGAAATGAAACTCGCGGGCAAAACAGAAGTGCTTTCTTCCCGTTCTTCCTTTCAATTAACGATCAATTCTTTTATTGCTGACAATACACGTTCTTACATCCTGGCTGATGCCGGCACTCCTGTCGACCAGCCTTCTTCCTTTTTTCATCCCCCCGGCGCCTGATCGCTACTTCAGACGCAATCCTGATAACAATACGGTGATAATGACAATAAGGGTCATTTATTGATCCTGTTGTTTATATAATAACTATCCTGCAGGCTGTTACTATATATAACAGTCCTGCACCGTATTCAGCATTTACTATAACATATCCCAGCATGAAACAGATTCTATTCATCATACTGGTGAGCTTTTCCCTGCTGCCTGTCGCAGCACAGAACCGGAAAGGCAAACTATATGATGCCGATACTAAAGAACCACTGGCAGGAGCTACGATAAAAGCAGGGGAACATATTTATCAATCCTCCGCAGATGGATCATTTTCCATTCCGCAAGAGATTTCTTCCATAGAAATAAGTTATACCGGCTATACCACGGTCACAACATCAACCGGTCATCTTCTTATCGCTTTGCAGAAAAGCCATAACAATATGCAGGAAGTAGTGGTCAGCGCCAACCGCACCATACAGAAACGGACAGAAGCCCCGATTGCTATTGCCAGTATCGATAAGCAAATCATGGAAGACACCAAAGCCCAACGGATGGATCAACTATTGAATAAAGTAAGCGGCGTATTCATGGTGAACCTCGGCAATGAACAACATGAAATGAGCATCCGTCAACCCATGACTACGAAAAGCCTTTATTTATATATGGAAGATGGCATCCCCATCCGTACTACCGGCGTATACAATCACAATGCATTGCTTGAAATGAATTTGCCGGCCGCGAAATCCATTGAAGTGATCAAAGGCCCTTCTTCTGCGCTATATGGCGCCGAAGCGATCGGCGGTGCTGTCAATATCATTACGCAGGGCGCGCCGGTATTCACCAGCGGGCAGGTAAGCGTACAAATAAATGATAAAGGTTACAAACGGGCCGATGCACAAATAGGAACTACGTTTGGCAAATGGGGCCTTATCGCCAGCGGTTATTATGCCGATAAACGCGACGGCCCTATCGAATACAGCGATTTCAGTAAAAAAGCATTCTCGCTAAGATCCGATTACCACGCGAACGAGCATACCAACTGGGTAAATACTTTTTCTCTTGTCGATTATTACAGCGATATGAGCGGCTCTATCGATAGTCTGAAATTTGCACAGAAAGATTACACCTCCCTGCAAACATTTACCTATCGCAAAGTATTTGCTCTCCGTTATAAATCCATGCTCACGCACCAATGGAACGAGAATAGTCAGACCAATGTCTCTTTACTCTTCCGGAATAATTCAGTAGGACA
The DNA here is from genome assembly GCA_946479615.1 of uncultured Bacteroidota bacterium. Next base: position 38,360 of record CAMLGR010000007.1, read on the forward strand.
AAATCCGTCGTATTCCATTTCCAGTACGCCCGACCCCGCCCGGTTCAAAGGGCAGATCAATGACAATTCATTCAGGACTTATGCGCTCTTTGCCAATCATAGCCAGAAGATCGGCTGGCTGCATAGTAAGGTCATGACTGGCGCCAGTGCGGATTTCAGTCTGCAAACCTATTATGCAAAATTCATTGCGATCAACCGGGATCTCAGCAGTGGTAAATATATAAGCTACCAGTCCCCTGCCGAAGATTCTTTTCTCAGCAAATACAAAACAGGTATTCTCAATCTCGCCGGTTACATCAATTATGAATGCAGCCCGGTTAAAAATCTAAAGCTGGTAGCTGCTCTTCGCTATGATGCTTTTCAATATTATTTCATCAATAATGTACCTAATTCTGCCAGTGTCAGCACGGCTTCCACGATCAATTCGTTTCACCGCCTGACACCCAAACTGGGATTCACCTATAACTATAAAGCAATTGGCTTCTATGCCAATTACAGCCAGGGATATGTGCCGCCCCAGTTAACGGAACTGTATAGCAGCGTAAAAGAAGCGCCGTATTTATTACCACAGACTTTTACCAATTACGAGATCGGGGGATGGATGTCGTTTACCAAACATAAATTTTATCTCGACTGGAGCATATATCGCTTAACCGGCACCAACGAGATCATTTCTGTCAGGCAACCCGATAATAGTACGATCAACCAGAATGCCGGCTCTACCAGGCATACCGGTATCGAATACAGTATCACCTACCAGCCAGTCTCCGGCCTGTATATGCGTTTCAGCGGCACGAATGCGAAACATACATTCATCACCAATATCGTCAGGGGAGTTGACTACAGTGGTAAAGAAATGAGCGACGCTCCCCGATTTACCAGCAATGCAGAGATCATGTATAAACCATCGTTCATCAAAGGATTTCGTATCGGTACAGAATGGCAGCACCAGGGAAATTATTTTATGGATGACCTGGATAGATACACTTACAAAGGATTCGATGTGATCAACCTGCGGGCCGGTTACGGGATCAAAGGCATAGAGATCTGGATCAATACAATCAATCTTACCAACAGGTATTATTCCACCTTCTCTTCGAAGATTGCCACCACCAATGGCAATGCTTCTTATTCATATAGCCTGGGCGATCCGCGGGAGATCACACTAGGATTGGCCTGGCATTTCGGATATCAATAAAAATAAAAACGGCTTTGGGGTATTAAAAAACGTATCGATAAATGAAGAATAGAATACGGATAGAAGTAGATGAACGGATATAAAATAGATTAGGGTATGATTTTCATATCCGATTATTATCCGCTCATCTACTTCTATCCGTATTCTAACTTTTCTTATAAAAAACACTCCTTACCCATTAGCCAAAAACGCTTATAATAAGTCATCATGCGAAAGAATATTTACAAATGGCACAGAACACTTTCCCTGATCATTTCATTTCCGGTACTATGCTGGGCGTTGAGCGGGTTTATGCACCCGGTCATGACGAATATCAGGCCCGGTATTGCTTCACAGTTTTACAAGGCTCCTGTAATTGACAGTAGCCAGATTATGGTTTCCCTGAATCAGGTATTCGTCAATAACAGGATCGATTCCTTCAGCAATGCAAGGATCGTTCAAATGGGCGGACAGCAATTCTACCAGGTGATGCTGAAAGATGATGATTCGGATATCCGGTATTTCAGTACAAAGACCGGTAACCTGCTGACCAATGGCGATCAGTTATATGCCCAATTCCTGGCCCGTCAATTTTTAGAAGGAGCCGAAACAAAAGATTCAACCGGTGAAGAACAACCGGTTGAACCTATGGCGATGTCGGCTCATGATTGTTGTATCATGGCGACAATGAATATCATGAATAGCCGTGGCGCTAAAATTACAGATGTAGAGAAAATAACTGGTTTCACCGGCGAATATAAATATATCAATCGCCTGCTCCCGGTATACAAAGTATCATTCGGCCGTAAAGACGGCATCCGCATTTATGTAGAAACAGCAGGCAGCCGCTTTTCCTTTGCAATGGATAACAAGCGGGCGGTATTTGATAAGATATTCGGATGGTTTCATACCTGGGAATGGATGAATGCACTGGGAAATACAAAATATTATATCATGGTGCTGCTCACTGCGATTGGCTTTTCAACAACCCTGATGGGTCTTTATATTTTCTTTACCACCAAAACAAAAAAATCAAACAATACAATCGCGAAAGCAAGAAGGCGGCACCGGTATACATCGCTGACTGCTTCCCTGTTCACATTATTATTTACATTCAGCGGGGGCTATCATGCATTTGATAAATTAATTCCCAAAAACCAACAGCCGGATCACCTGCCACAGCGTTTTGCAGTTAAGGAGGTAGAAGGGGATGTTTTGAAACTATTCTCCCTGTCAGGTAATACAAACATCCAGCAGGTATCATTGGCAAAATTGTATAATAAACCTTACTGGCAGTTGTACCCTGAATCTGCAAAAGCGGCACAGGATACCCGCACCGACCTGATGAAAAATGAACCAGCCAAACCCACAACAGCTATTTATATCGATGCAGCAACGGGCAGCATTCTTGAGAATGGGGAGAAAACCTATCTTACTTACCTGGCTTCTTCTTTCAGCGGTCTGCCATCCACCCGGATAAAATCCATGACGATGATAACAATGTTCGATGGAGAATATGGTTTTATAAACAAGCGCCTGCCTGTATGGAAAGTAAGTTATACTGAAAAAGGAAATGAAAGAGATTATATCGAAACATCTTCAGGTGTGCTGTCTGTAAAGATCACCGATAAAGACCTGGCGGAAGGATATAGTTTTTCTTTTCTGCACAAGCATCATTTTATGGATTGGGCAGGAAAAACAACCCGCGATATCAGTACCATGTTCTGGGCAGCCATGCAGGTGGCAATGATCATTGCAGGGCTAGTATTGTACTTTACGTGGAAGAAGAGGAAAACTGGAGTTTAGGTGTTAGGTGTGTTACATCTTTATATTCAGTAGCAATCTTTTTGTATTACATGTCACAATAAGTATCTTTGCGGATTTGTTTAACACCAACCTCAATAAATCAGGGTTTTCCATGATTCTTGATTTTGTGGAAGGGTTACTGCTGCCGGGAATAAATTACACACAGTGATTTTTTTCTACGCTTCAAAATAAAATAGCCGGGGAAATCCCCGGCTATTCCATCAACAACTATTCTTCTTCATCTGCACTTTCCAGCTCCGCTTCCCAGTTAATATCATTTTCTGCAATTTCTGTCAGGCCCTGGTCGGTTTCTTTTTCTTCCTGCAGGGTCTGTGCAAAAATAGCAGCAGCTTCATCCATTCCTAATACTTTCGCAAGCTGTACAAGAGACCCATAAGTAGCTATTTCATAGTGTTCTACTTTCTGCGCTGCCATGATAATACCTACGTCACGTGTCATAGTGCCTTCCGGAGTTTCTTCTACAATAGATTCCCCTTCTTTGGTAAGCCCTTCCATAGCTTCGCATTTCTTTGCCTGCGGTTTTTGACCCAGCAGGTCGAATACCTGCTCAAGACGGGTTACATGTTCTTCAGTTTGAGCAATATGCTCTTCAATAGCTGATTTCAATTCTTCAGTAGTAGCGGCCTTCTTCATTTTAGGAAGTGCCTTGGTCAAATGTTTCTCCGCCCAGTAAATATCCTTTAATGAATCAGTGAAATATTTTTTCAGTTCGGAGTTACCTTGTGCGGCCCCGCTTTGGGAAACGGCCTTTTTTGTTTTTTTCGGTGCTGATTTAGTGTTTGCCATAAAATGATTTTTTAAAGTTTCGAGTATCGAACGGTTAATAAGAATCAAAGTACATGCCATCACTTGCTTTGGTACAGCATTGGTATCCTGATCTGTTATAAAACCCGATGTATGGAACTGTTCGTAAAAAAAAAGCTGGAAAAAATAGGCGCCCGTTTATTAAAGAAGAAACAAACCATAGCCGTGGCTGAAAGCGTAACATCCGGGCTGTTGCAGTTTGCTTTTTCTACCGTACCCGATGCAACGGGTTTTTTCCAGGGCGGGCTTACCGCTTATAACGTGGCGCAAAAATTCAAACACCTGCAGGTAGAACCCTTACATGCACTGCAAGTAAATTGTGTTTCGCCGAAAGTATCGGCTGAAATGGCGCTGCATATCTGCCGTCAATATTCCAGTGATTGGGGAATTGGCATTACAGGATACGCTTCACCGGTACCGGAATCAGGAAATAAAATATTTGCTTACTATGCGATCACCTATCGCGGGAAAATAAAAGAAGCGGGTAAAATAATACCCCGCAAAGCCGATCCACCAGAAATACAGGTGAAATATGCCCAGGTAGTTCTCGACAAATTAGCCACCTGGCTTTAAACGTCCCTGGCTTTCTTCTCATATTCAGGGAAAAACCAATGATCAGAAGGTTCACGATAAAGGAAAAAGATTTGTAATAATGATCGGGTAATTCTTTTTTGCAACTCCATGCCATGCCCATTACCCAGGGAAGGGCCCCGGCCCCGGAACATCGATGCGGATATAATCGTCCCGTCGTACCCTGTTTACTTCTTCTCCAGCTGCATCCATTACATCAAACGGGCAGTCGCTCATCCACCCGGTTCATGCCAACACTCCGGATACAACCATTGCTGACGCGCAAGTACAAAAAGTTCCCTTAATATTTCCGGCAGTCACACTGAATTCAAGATCATTATTCTTTCTTTTTTTGGAGGTGCCATACCTATTGATTTTCATGTATCATACTGCGAGAGTTGTTCTTCTGCCCCAAAAATTATCTACCAATTATCAGCCCCACATATCCTGTCTGTTATCCAGGAATCATACTATTTACTACCAGCAATTTTTTCTTCAGCCTTCATTTTCTTACATATCCCATCGCACATCCACCGATACAATGCAAATCCTTGTTTAACCGGATAGATCGACAGGTAAAGCGGCATGATATTAAATATATAATATACTGTTCCATTCTTCACCTATAAATCATCATCAACATGGCCGCAAAAAAAAGCAGGAAACCCGCTGTTAAAAAAATGCCTACAGAAGTGGTTAAAAATGAAAAAATAACTAGTCTCGCTCCCCATACTGAAATAAGTACCGATAGCTTGATGACTACCAATCATGGAGTGAAAATAAATGATGATCAGAATTCATTAAAGGCCGGGAACAGGGGCGCTACCCTGATGGAGGACTTTATTTTCCGGGAAAAAATGACGCATTTCGATCATGAACGTATCCCCGAACGGGTGGTGCATGCAAGAGGAAGCGCCGCACACGGTGTTTTTAAAGTATATGAATCTATGCGTTCCTTTACCAAAGCAAACTTTCTGCTCGATCCTTCCGTAGAAACGCCTGTGTTTGTACGCTTTTCTACCGTAGCGGGCTCAAGAGGATCGACCGACCTCGCAAGAGATGTGAGAGGATTTGCCGTTAAATTTTATACACAGGAGGGAAATTTTGACCTTGTAGGAAATAATATGCCCGTTTTCTTTATACAGGATGCGATAAAATTTCCTGATCTTGTTCATGCAGTCAAACCTGAACCGCATAACGAAATACCACAGGCCGCTTCTGCACATGATACATTCTGGGACTTTATTTCGTTGATGCCTGAATCGGCGCATATGATTATGTGGCTGATGAGCGATCGCGCCATACCCCGCAGTTATCGCATGATGGAAGGATTTGGCGTTCATACATTCCGTTTAATCAATGAAGAAGGTGAAGCCAGTTTTGTAAAGTTTCATTGGAAACCTTTATTAGGTGTTCATTCAGTGGCCTGGGATGAAGCGCAGAAAATCTCCGGCAAGGATCCTGATTTTCATCGCCGCGATCTTTGGGAAGCGATTGACAATGGCGTATTTCCTGAATGGGAATTAGGTGTACAGATCGTTCCTGAAGAAGACGAACATACATTTGAATTTGACCTGCTCGATCCAACCAAATTGATACCGGAGGAACTGGTTCCCGTACAACGCATTGGCAAGATGACACTCAACCGCAACCCTGATAATTTCTTTGCAGAGACAGAACAGGTAGCTTTTCATATCGGGCATATTGTGCCAGGTATCGATTTCACCAATGATCCTTTATTGCAAGGCAGATTATTCTCCTATACCGACACACAACTGATCCGGCTAGGCGGACCTAATTTTCATGAGATCCCGATCAATCGTCCTGTAGTGGATGTACATAACAATCAACGCGACGGGCACATGCGCCAGCAAATCAATAAAGGCAGAACCAGCTATCATCCCAACTCACTGGGTGGTGGCTGCCCGTTCCAGGCAAAAATGACGGAAGGCGGATTTACTTCGCATATAGAAAAGATCGATTCACGAAAAATAAGAGAACGAAGTAAAAGTTTTTTCGATCATTTCAGCCAGGCGCGCTTGTTTTTTAACAGTCAGTCAGATCCCGAAAAAGCACATATCGTCGACGCTTTTTCATTTGAATTAGGCAAAGTGGCAACAGAAGCGATAAGACAAAGAATGCTCGGCATTTTATTCAAAATTGATAAGGGATTGGCAGCACAGGTGGCCTATAATCTGGGACTATCCGTTCCTCAGAATCCCGGCCAGTTGAATTTCAGTATTCCGGCTGATGGTAATCCGGCCGATTTTGAACCGGCTCCTGCTAAAGAATATCTTAATAAATCTGAAGCATTGAGTATGGAGCATACAGTAAAGGATTCTATAGTTACAAGACAAATAGCGATACTGGCAGCGGATGGAGTTGATGGTAATGCGCTTGGCACCATGCAGCAGGCGTTACTCAATGAAGGAGCAAGAGTGGATATTATTGCTCCGCGCCTGGGCCATATCAGTGGAGAAAATAATATTGATATTAAAGTGAATCAAAGCTTTCTTACGGCCGCTTCGGTAATGTATGATGCTGTGTATATACCGGGTGGCACTAATAGCGTAGCTACGCTGGCCGGTGATCCTGATGCAGTGCATTTCCTGAATGAAACTTTCCGTCATTGTAAAGCCATCGCTGCAGATACAAGTGCGCTGCAGGTATTGGAACCTACCTATTTCTATAAAAAAATTCCAACAGATAATAATGATGACACTGTAATGATGGAAGGAATTATAATCAGCGACGATATACATACCCTGCCGGTTCAGTTCATCAATGCGATTAAACAACACCGGTTTTGGGAAAGAGAGAAGCCGAGAAAAGTGCCGGCGTAGTGAGGTTAGGTGTTAAGTGTGGGATTTTAAATTTTAGGTGTTAGGTGTGTTACATCTTTATATTCAGTAGCAATCTTTTTGTATTACAAATTTCAATAAATATCTTTGCGGATTTCTTTAACACCTAACATTCATTCTCATTGCTGACTTCTCTGCGGCTCCGCAATGTGCAGTTTATCATCCACACTAACCACTCCTTCAGTTGATTTAGCAGCCTCGAGTGTTGCCTTCCAACTGGCTGAATCCTTTACAAGACCCGCCAGGAATACAACGCCATTTCGGACACTGACCGTAATATCCGGTGCGCTGGGGTGAATGTTGACCGATACATCTGTTTCTATATCCCTGTCACTCCGGTGGGAGCAGGACATTAAACAAACAGAAGCAATCAATAGTAATGAGGAGATTATTTTTACAGGCATAGCCAGGGTTTTACCAGTTGAAAACGCTGTTCCGGTCAATAAAATAATTTATTCCCGGAGCATTTATCTGGCATTAAGTTAGTAAATTAGTCGTCCCGTTTGAAAAGATAATTTGCCGCCTCTGATACAATGAATATCGTTCATACAACAGGAAAATTGCCATTCACAACTGGTCAAAAAATGTCTGCTACGCTGCGAATAGCAGTCGCTATGTGTTTTATAGGGCATGGCGCTTTTGGCATCATAACCAAACCGGTTTGGTGTAACTATTTCGCAGTATTTGGGATTGGCAAAACGATGTCTTACCAGTTGATGCCTTTAGTAGGCGGTTTCGATATCCTGCTGGGATTATTCATGTTGCTCTATCCCTTGCGCATCATTCCTGCATGGCTCGTTATATGGGGGTTGGTGACTGCCCTGCTAAGACCTTTATCAGGAGAACATTTTGCAGAATTTATCGAACGGGCCGGCAATTATGCCGCTCCATTAGCATTGCTTTTATTAACAGGTATGCCGAAGACGGCCAAACAATGGTTTACAAAAATAGATACTGATCCCCGGTTATCGATGCAAACAGCCAACCGGTTGAATATCTGTCTGCGCGTCGCCGGCTTTATGCTCTTTCTTGGGCATGGATGGTTGAATCTTGTTGGTAAAAAGGGATTATTATTACAATATTCTTCTCTTGGATTCAATGATCCGTCGCAGATCGCTACTATAATTGGCAGTATCGAAATACTGGCTGCCTTCGTTATATTGATAAAACCATTCCGCGAGCTTCTGCTTGTTCTCTTTGTATGGAAAATGCTCAGCGAAACTTTCTATGCAAGCTATCCTGTTTTTGAATGGATCGAACGCGGTGGAAGTTATGGAGTGCTGTTGGCGCTTTACTTCTTTACACAAAAAAATTCCTTATCACGGGTGACGCAGCTGAAGCCTGCTGCCTGATTGATATATCGAAAATACTGATACATCGGGGTCGCTTCGCAGACCCCGATAAAGATTCACTACAATAGTAAGAGGCTTTCATTCATTCAATATCCGGCAGGTGTCTCATCGAGGTCTGCGAAGCGACCCCGATAAAGATTCACTACAATAGTAAGAGGCTTTCATTCATTCGATATTCAGCAGGTCCCATCGGGGTCTGTGAAGAGACACCGATAAGGATTCACTACAATAGTAAGAGGCTTTCATTTATTCATATCCAGCAGGCTTTCCATCGGGGTCTGCGAAGCGATCCTGATGAAGATTCGCTACAACAGTGAGAGGCTTTCATTTATTCATATCCAGCAGGCGTCCCATCGGGGTCTGCGAAGCGACCCCGATGTACCCAGGATCATTGCATTTCCTTTATTCCATTTGCAACTGTTGACACTATTTTTCAAATTGAATCCGGTCCGGTTCCAGGAAATAAAAAAACCTGATAATTTGTTAATTATCAGGTTTTTGCGGAGAGAGAGGGATTCGAACCCCCGGACCTGTTACAGTCAACGGTTTTCAAGACCGCCGCATTCGACCGCTCTGCCATCTCTCCGCGGCAAAAATAGGTGTAGGGAGTTATATAGCAAAATCAAAATGAACGTATTAAGCCTTACACAAATCATGTTGATCGGGATAGCAACTGCTCCCGGAAATGAAAGATTTCTTCCATAATTGCAGCCTGTTAAAAACAAAACCCGCAAAAATTAATTTACGGGTTTCTGATTCCGGAACTATCCGGAATACCGGTTCTAAACACCTACACTTCACACGATTTATTGTATTGCTTATTCCAGCTTAAAGATGGCCGCAGAAACAGCCGGCAGCTTTATCACATCTGCATCTTTACCTGCTGTATACTTACTGCTGGCACCAGTTCCAAACGTATACGTTGCTTTCGCACTATGCTGTGAACCGATCTTTGCTTCTACCGCTTTGGCAGATGGATTCACGGCGATAACATATTTTTCGCCGCCACCCTGCCTCAGGTAGACCATCGGGTAAGCCCGGGCGGTATCGCTCAGCAAAGTCCATTCACCATCATTACCAAGAGCAGCTGAAGAAGAACGCAACTTAAGCAGCGCCCGCACATAGTTTAATTGCGATTTGGGATCCTTATCCTGTTTCGATACCGTAGGACGATTCGCATCGGGATCGATAGGAAGATAAATTTTATTGGCCGCCGCTGTGGAGAACCCTGCATTCGGACTATCATCCCATTGCATTGGCGTACGGCTACCCGAACGGTTGCGGCTGCCCTCAACTTCCGGTTCATTGGAAATATATCTCATACCTATCTCATCACCATAATACAGGAATGGTGCCCCCGGTTGCGTCAGCACAAATGTCAAAAGCACTTCCAGGTCTGCAATATCCTTCCGGTCGTCGTTCGCCATTCTCGGTGCATCATGACTTCCCGTTGGCAGTGAAGCATATCCTTTATTCAATGTGCCATCATACTGATCTTTATAATACAGGTACCAATCCGCAGCGCTTCCCTCTCCTTTCTTATCGAAATATATTTTAGCATCCGTTTTTCTTCCTCTTTCGTAGGCAGAACTAAGTCTTCCCGGTCGCAGAAAATCCATATCGAAACCAGCAGCGATAGCTTGTTTGGGATTGTGCCATTCAGCTATCAATACACCTTCGGGAAATTTTTTATCGAACCAGCCATTCAAATCCCTCCAGAGTGCACTGGTCGCTTTCTTATCAGGATCATTTTTGATAAGGCTCGATGCCAGGTCAACACGAAAACCATCTACACCTTTCTCCAGCCAGAACGTAATGATGTTTTGTAATTCACGACGAACCGCCATAGGACCAGGTGCTGTTACGGGTTGCTCCCAGGGACGATCGGGATCCGGATTGGCATACCCATAATTCAATGCAGGTTGCTCATCATAATAATTCTTGATATAATATTTCGCTCTTGGCGCATTGGCCTGCACCCATTTTGCAGAATCCTGCGGAGACAGATCTTTCGGTTTTGCAGGAGCCCAGATATAATAATTACTGTACTGCAAATTCGGGTCGGCTTCCATCGATTGTTTAAACCATATACTTTGATTGGAAGAATGACCCGCCACCAAATCAAGCACCAGGTGCATTCCTCTGCGATGCATTTCCTTTGCCAGGTTCACCAGGTCTGTATTGGTGCCGAAGCGGGGATCTACCTCATAAAAATCAATCACATCATATCCTCCATCCTTGAATCCCGATTTGAAAACAGGATTCAACCAAAGACTGTTTATCCCGAGTGATTGAACATAATCAAGACGGGATTGAATTCCTTTCAGATCGCCAAACCCATCCCCATCACTATCCTGGAAAGAAGATGGATACACCTGGTAAAAGATAGCCGCTTTGCTCCAGGCCGGTGATCTTTGTGCAGATACCCAGAAACAGGCGACAGAACCTACTATTAACAATACTATTTTTTTCATGGCAGTTATTTATCTGTATTTTTTTATTCTTCCAGTTTAAAGATGGCAGCAGAAAGAGCAGGCAGCTTGATGACATCTGCATCTTTGCCAACGGTATACTTACTACTGGCAGTAGTTCCCAGCGCATATGTTACTTTCCGGCTGTTCTGTGAGCCGATCTTCGCCTGCACACTTTTATCCGATGGATTCACTGCTACAATATATTTTTCGTTACCACTATATCTCAGGTAAACCAGAGGATAAGGTTGAGTAGTATCACTCAGGAATTTTAACCTGCCATCATTATTCAATGCAGGAGAAGAGGATCTTAATTTTAACAGGGCGCGCAGGTAGTTCAACTGTGAGGCAGGATCTTTATCCTGTTTGGCTACCGTTGGCCTGTCGGGTGAAGGATCCTGCGGAAGATAAATGTTATTGCCGGCCACGGTTGAGAACCCGTCATTCGGGCTATCATCCCATTGCATAGGCGTACGGCTTCCCGAACGATTACGGCTACCGTCTCTTTCAGGTTCATTCGTCAGGAATTTCATACCGATCTCATCGCCATAATAAACCATCGGCACACCTGGCTGTGTAAGAACAAATGTGAGCAACACTTTCAATTCGGCAGGATCTTTCCGGTCATCATTCGCCATCCGGTAATTACCATGACTGCCCGTTGGAAGCGAAACATATCCTTTGCCGACCGTGTTCTCATATTGATCATTGAAATAAGTTTCCCAATCTCCAACTGTGCCCAGGCCTTTCTTATTAAAATAGATGTTGTCATTTGTTTTTCTATTCCCATCCGCTGCCGATGTAAGTTTTCCCGGGCGAAGAAAAAAATCAACATCGAACCCTGCCTGCGCGAGTGATTGCCTGGGATTGCTCCATTGTGATATCATAACTCCTTCAGGAAATTTTTCGTCAAACCAGGCATTTAATTCTTTCCACAGATCAATTGTCGCTTTTTTATCAGGATCGTTCTTTACCAGGCTCGATGCGAGATCAACACGAAAACCATCGGCTCCTGTTTCCAGCCAGAAACTAATAACGTTCTTCATCTCGCGGCGAACAGCCATAGGGCCAGGTGCATCTACCGCTTGCTCCCAGGGATGATTAGGATTGGGATGTGCATATCCATAGTTCAGCGCCGGTTGTGCATCATAATAATTCTTCACATAGAATTTATCACGGGGCGCACTGGCCTCCACAAATTTTGCAGAATCCTGCGAAGAAATATCGGTGGGTCTGCGGGAAGCCCAGATAAAGTAATCGCTGTACTGTAAATTTTTATCCGCCTCCATCGATTGCTTAAACCATACACTTTCATTTGAAGCATGACCAGCTACCAGGTCCAGGATAATATGCATTCCTCTTTTATGTACATCATTGGCTAATTGCACAAAATCAGCATTCGTTCCAAAGCGAGGGTCCACCTGGTAAAAATCGATCACATCGTATCCTCCATCCTTAAACCCGGATTTCCAGATCGGGTTCAGCCAGATGCAGGTTACCCCCAGCGATTGAATATAATCCAGCCGCGACTGGATTCCTTTGAGATCTCCAAATCCATCGCCATTGCTATCCTGGTAAGAAGAAGGATAAATCTGGTAAATAACAGCAGACCTGACCCAATTGGGAGTTTTCTGCGCTGATGCCGCCAAAAAACTAACAAGGCCGGCAAATAATATGAATAGTCTTTTCATAATTGACTGGTTGATTTTTATTAATACCCCGGATTCTGTGAAAGATTGCTGTTCACTGATAACTGCTGAACTGGTATGGCAAACAACAGGTATTTGGAATCGCTCGTATAATCTTTACCATAAAACGGTAACAGGAATTTACCAAAACGGATCATGTCCTGTCTTCTCCAGCATTCGATATAAAGTTCACGTCCGCGTTCATCCAGCAATGTATTAAGATCGATAGTTGACAGTGCAGAAGCTCCCCTTGAAGAATGTGTGCGTATGGAATTGACCAGCGCAAGCGGCGTGTTTCCATATACCCCGGCAGATGTGGCCGTTCCACCCCTGAGAATGGCTTCTGCCTTCATCAGTAATACATCTGCAAGACGGAAGTATACATAGTCATTATCGCTCAGGCGGCTGGCTTCGTTTGCATAATCAACCGGGTATTTATTAGGACGAATGCCCGTTACTTCGAGGTTAGCACCTGTTTCGATAAGTTTAATATCATGTGTAAAGATCAATGGTTGACCCGTACGGTCTTTCAATGGAACATCGGTAGTAAGATTATACTGCTGGCCTTCGAGAAATCCTACATTGATACGGTTTCCCGGGTTGGGAGGTCCGCCTGGTGAAGCATAAGCAACTCCTCTTCGTTTATCGGCAGCTTCAAACTTATTATAGAAATCAGGTGTGGTGGTCCAACCATTAACACCAACAGGGTTTTGATTGTAGTGCATCACAACAGTCCATCTTCCGCGTATAGCTGTTGTTGAAGTAATACCGCCTACATCCTCCTGTGTCCAGATATTTTCCTTACCGATAACCGTGTTATTCGGTGCAAAGTTGTCGAAGTAGTTTGCCGGGAAAGAATATTTATTTGTATTGATGATCTGGTCTGCGAGGCTGATAACGCTATCCATATCTGCCGTAACAAAGGTGGGTGAAGCACGATTGACATATACTGCTTTGTTCAGGTATATCTTCATCAAAAATACTTTGGCGGCATCTTTATTGGCAATTCCTGCTGGTCCATCGGGTAAATCGGGTTTCACGGCATTTATTTCACTGACGATATAGTTCAGTGCATCCATTCCTTTCCTGACCCTGGATTCCTGGATCACACTCTCCCCGGGATCACGATAAGGAACCTGGTTATACATATCCAGCAACCAGTACATCGCCCAGGCGCGTAAAAACCTTGCTTCGGCCTGCTGCTGCGTGGTCGGATTGTATCGTAACAGATCTGTTGTTGCGAATACGACACCATTCAGGTTATTAAAGCAATCACGTATACGTATATGATTACCATCCCATCTTTGCAGGTGCAACTGTCTCCACGCTCCGTTATCATCCCAGTCGGATGCACGGGTAGGCGCTATCACTTCATCGGTTGTTATTTCGCTGAGTGCATATAACTGCGAACGGTCCTGGAACGGTGTGCGCACCGCATTATAGATATTTGTTAATAATGCAGTGGTGTTCGCCGCCGTACCGCTGATCTGGCTGGCGGTAAGATCGCCCTGAAATTTTTCATGTAACTGTGTACAGTTAAACATAAATATTGCTGTCAGCAACAGCGTACCCGGGTATACTATTTTTCGTAACATACTTCGTGATTTAAATTAGCTTATAAAGAAAAGTTGATGCCTGCCAGGAAAGTACGGGCAGTTGGATAAGGTGTAAGGTCGATCCCCAATGAGGGAATACCATTTAAACCCTTGTTGACATTTACTTCCGGATCAAAGCCTGTGTATTTGGTGATCACAAAAAGATTCTGACCCGTAGCAAATACATTTACACTTTTAAAAATCTTACCGATATCACCTATATTATAACTCAGCGTTGTGTTCGCCATTTTCAAATAACTTCCATTCTCGATAAACCGGGAAGATGCTGTGACAGGATTCGAGAGCGCTTCTTTGACCGGCTCCTGGTAAATAGCCAATGCAATGTTTCTGCCGCCATTGATAGAGGCTACTCCTAAAATGGCATTGGCAGTATTATTATAAATATCCTGGCCAAATACACCATTCATGTTCACGATCAATGACAGTTTTTTATACCGGAGTGTAGTACTCAACCCCAGCAATGTGTTTGGATTGGGATTGCCTACTTTATAGAATGTATTCCCATTGTCCTGGTAAATCGATTGACCCGTTGTTTTATCGATACCGAGATAACGACGTGTAACAAAAGAATTAATCGGTAACCCATTCTGAATAACTTCCACCGTAACAGAAGAAAGGCCCTGGCCGGTAAGAGCACCGGTAAGGATAGGCGCTGACAAACCCGAAACAGTATTCCTGATAAAAGTGGCATTCACACCCAGGTCCCAGGTAAAATCTTTCTTGTTGATAATATTCACATTCACGGCAGCTTCAAGTCCCTTGTTTACAATATTACCATCGAGATTCAGCCAACGGGTAACAGAACCCGGTGGAGCTGGTTGTATCGGCGCACTTGGAAATAACAGATCGGTAGTTGTTTTATGAAAATAATCAAGCGTAAGAGAGACCCTGTTTTTGAAGGCTGTCGCATCGATACCCACATCATATTGTGCATCAGACTGCCACTTCAAATCAGGATTCGGATTATTGACCTGGCCCAGGCCGCCATTGTCGGTAAAGGAATACCGCGCCTGTGAAGATCCGGCAGGAAATTCCTGGTTACCTGTCTTACCCCAACCCGCTCTCAGTTTCAACTGCTCGATGAAAGCTACATGAAAGAAGTTTTCCTGGCTGATATTCCAGGCCACGGAAAAAGAAGGGAAATATCCATACTTGTTATTACTACCAAACTTACTTGATCCATCTGCACGGAATGTAGCTGTAACCAGGTACTTGTCCTTATAGTTGACGATCGCTCTTCCAAAGTAAGATTGCAACTCATTGGTAGGATCAACAAAAGAAGAAATAACACGGCCCGCTGTAGAAGAGTATTGCAGATAATTAGTATAGTCAAGACCATACATTCCAAAACCTGCAGGTGGCCCCAGCGCACTCAAGCCCGAACCTTTATTGGAATATTTCATGTATTCATATCCGAGCAACGCATTCAGGTTGAGATCAGTTGCTATTTTTTTATTGAAGTTCAATGTCTGCGTAAGCTGCTGGGTGATCAATTCGTTATTGCTGATACTGGCCCAGCCACGCGTTTGATACGCTGCTATATTAATATCCTGGCGGACAGATGTTCTTCTTACACCCGTTCCATAATTCACGCTGTAAAGCATGCGGTATTCCAGCCAGTTATTGAATTTATAATAAGGCGATATGCTGGCCAGGATCGTAGTCACTTTCGACTTGTCGTTATAGGCCTCCGACATCGCAAGCGGGTTGATAACAGTACCGGCCAATATATTTAAACTGCCATCCGGTTTTCTCAGCGCCTGTGTCGGGTTCCATTGTAATGCATGTTGAATAAGACTACCGGTAGAACCCGCATCTGTTGTGATAGGAGCAATTTGTTCGATATACTGGCTCGATGTGATATTGAGATCAAGTCCCAGTTTTTTACTCTCGAGGAATTTCAGGTTGGTTGAAAAATTAGTACTGTATTTCCTGAAACCGCTTTTCCTGATAATGCCTTCCTGGTCCTGGAAACCTGTTGAAAGACGATAACGTGCAGCTTCTGTACCACCACTCACCGCCACTGTATAATTCTGTTGTGTTCCCTTCTGAATGATCGCATCGAATGGATCAACATTATCACCCAAATCATTTAACGGGCTTACTCCATAATATCCTATTGCCTGTCTGAATTGCGCTGCATTCAATACATCTATCCGTTTGGCAATGGATGAAACACCAGCGGATGAACTGACATCTATTTTAGGTTGTCCCGATTGTCCCCTTTTTGTATTGATGATCACAACGCCATACGCAGCCCTTGATCCATAAATAGCCGTAGCGGAAGCATCTTTCAATACATCCATAGAGGCAATATCAGCCGGGTTTAAAAAGTTTAACGGGTTGCCATCGGGAGAAGTTCCCAAACCCGATACAACAAGACCCGGGCGCGCAGACCGGTTATCGAGCGGCACACCATCCACCACAAACAAAGGAAGGCCACTGCCTGTAATAGCGGAGTTACCTCTTATTTTTATAGTCGCTGCACCACCCGGTTGCCCGCTGTTGTTAATGATTTGCACACCGGATACTTTTCCCTGTATCAACTGGTCGGGAGAAGTAAAGTTTCCCTTATTAAAATCCTTTGCAGTAACAGAAGCCACAGCACCCGTAAGATCCTTCTTCCGCGCCGTGCCATAACCTACTACTACTACCTGGTCCAGGGTACTGACCTGCGATTTTAATTTCACCACCAGCGACACATTCGCCTGTTCCCGGATCTTATATCCCGATAGCACCTGCGTTTCAAACCCGATACTGGAAACAATAAATGAATAGTTGTCTCCATCCGGTAATTTGATAAAATGAAAGAAACCGGTCGAATCTGTTTGAGTACCGGCAGTAAAATCTGTTTTTAGATTTTTGGCATTAACAGTAGCTCCTGCAACAGGAAGCCCCGCTTCATCTTTTACAAGCCCCTTTACTTCATTGCCCGGGCTTTGCGCCTGTGCAATAAAGCTGCTTAGCACCAGCATAACTGTAACGAATCCATACACACCTTTTCCGGTGTTTACGTAACGAGTGAGAGAACGTATATTCATATTGGCAAAATTTCTGTGTCAGGCAAATCGTCAGGAGTGAAGCAAGCGCTGCAGAATTTTGCGCAGGACAAGACAGGTAGTAAGATGCAGCGTTTTGATAACTCCAAAACAAATACGTTTAGAAAAACCCTTACCCTACCTCTTCAGCAATTATTTTAAAAAGAAATTATACTCATTAAAAGGACAGGTGCAGAACAGCAGTTAATTTCAACTGTTCAGAAACGTTCATGCAATCGGTTTAATAGAAGGGCCTGGTAGTGTGGTATAAGAATGGTTGAGCCTGTAATAAACTATGTGCTTTCTTTCTATGTATCCTATGTGCCTATGTGGTAAAAATTACGCAGATCAGTTATAGTTCATTACCAGCATGGCGTAGGCTTACCACATAGGCACATAGGATACATAGAAAGAAAACACATAGGGTTTATTATTTCTTCCGGACAAGAAAACCAGATTGTTCTTTGCTTACGCGAAGATTATTCAATCGTCCTATCTCATTCAGAATAGTTTGCAAAGTATCTTTCCTGTCTATCTTTCCAATATAGGATAAGCCTTTAACATCTTCCCTGGAATAGGATATTCTTTCATTGTATAAGACCTGCAACTGATCAAGCACATCCGCCAGCGGCTGGTTGTTGAACATATACCAGTTATTACCAGATAAACTAGGTATAGTACTACGCGGTGTTCCAGTAGTTTCTGCTTTTGGTTTATCCTGGCTGCCGGAAGTAAGACTGGCCGTCAATGTGTTTTTATCATACAACAATATATCACCCGGCAGCAAATGAACTTCCTGCTTTAATTGTGTATGTAAAGAATCCACCGCCTTTACGACTACATGCCCCGAAAAAAGCTCTACTTTTATCGTATTCTCTTTGGCAAAAGAGGTTACTAAAAATTGGGTTCCCAATACTGTTGTACTGATCGCATCCGAATACACAATAAATGGCTGAAGACTATCTTTCATTACACTAAAGAAAGCCTCTCCATTGAGAGTAATTTCCCGCCTGTTATTCTGAAAAGGTTGTTTATAACTGATAGAACTTGCCGGCATAAGCTGAATACTGGAACTGTCAGGAAGTTTCAGCTCCATTACCTGCCTGCTTGTGTTTTGTATAAGCTGGCTGATCACACGCTCCTGGCCTGTAACCGTAGTACCGGGCCGGGCGAACCACCACCAGCCCAGCAGCAACACAGCAATAACAGACGCTGCAACTGCCACTGATCTGAATAAAAATATTCTCCCGGTTGGCTTATGAATAGTACGGTTGCTGATCTGCTTCCATAGGGCAGCCGATTTGTCCAGCCCAAGTTTACTGTCTGTCTGGAAATTTTCCCATTCCTTATCACTCAGGTACTGTTCCACTTCACCGGGATACTGTTCAAAATACCGGACAACCGCCTGCGCTTCTTCCGGGCTGCTTTCCGATCTGAAAAATCTGTCTATGCTCTCTTTAGTCAAGTTAAAATGTTTCTATCAATTGATAATTATCTGTCTTATTAAAAAAAAATTCCCTCCGGTCTCCATTCACATACAACTTCCCTATCACTAATACGTTTGAAAACACTCCTACCCCTATCATTACCTGTGTTTTAGTAAAATTTAATACTGCATAAAATCAAAAATATCATCTCCAGGTATGGCCGCAACTGGCTGATGGCCTTCGAAATATGCTTTTCGACTGTTTTTATGGAAATAGATAACTCCTGCGCAATCTCCTTGTAAGGCATTCCCTGCAAACGGCTCATTTCAAATACCTTTTTCCTTACAGGAGGTAATTGATTGATGGCATGCCTTAATTTCCTGTTCGTATCATTATAATCCAGGTGATCGCTTTCGTTACTGCTACTGCCCTGGCTATGCGTTTTGAGATCGTTTACCACGGCAGCCAGGTGGCTTTCCTTTCTCAGCAGGTCGATCAGGGTGGTTCTGGCTATTCTGAATAATTGTATGGAAATAGACAGGTTCTCCTCCAGTCTTTCCCTGGTTTGCCACAATTTGACGAAGGTAATTTGGGTAACTTCTTCTGCCAGGTAGGCCGACTTTGTCTTGCCTAAGGTATAATAATAGAGTTTCTCATGGTATTCTTCAAACACCCGTTGAAAAACAAATTGGTCACCACTTTTTATATCAGTTACACAATTCAATGAAACGCCTCTTTTTAGCTACTTGAAGAATCAGATTTTATTACCTTACCGGGGAACAACAATTTAAAAATAGAAAAATCTATCTGATTTAGGGCTAAGAATTTCCAACTCTCGCTGGTCCTGTGACAGGCATAAACTTCTTGCTTTGCTCAATAGCATCCATCAACTGGGCCAGTATATCTTCTGTACGGCTCTCATAATCGATCACCAGCGGCGGTTTAAAACGCACCGTAAGCAAAGTTCCTGTCTTCCTGAATTTCAATCCCTGTTTATTAAACGCCCGCCAGAACCCATTGATCACAACGGGTATTACAACCGGTTTGGTTTGTTTGATGATCAGCGCCGTGCCTTTGCGACCCGGTGCAAAAGGTTTGGTAGTGCCCTGGGGAAAGGTGATCACCCAGTTCTTATTCAATGCCTGGATGATCTTTCTCGTATCAGAAGGATCCAATCCTTTGCGTTTATCAGTCGCATCGGCATTCCAGGTGCGCCGCACTGTCAATGCACCCGCCAGTGTAAATAACCGGCTGATCCAGCTTCCTTTCATTGTCTCCCCTGCTGCTACATAATTCACACGTGTAAAAGGATTGAGTAAATAATAAGGAATACCGAGTTTATTTTTTTTGCCCCATTT
>CAMLGR010000008.1 GCA_946479615.1 uncultured Bacteroidota bacterium
AGTTAATTAAAAATTGCGGATGATATTTTTTAAATGCGTCCTGGACCAGCGCTTTGTTATGAATAGATAATTCTTCTTTCCCCAGGAAAATAAATTGATATCTTTCGTATGAAGAAGAAATTTTATGAAATTCCCTGCCCAACTGCCCTCTAGCACCCGTAATTAATATGACTGGTTTTGATACCATCAGGGTTGAAATACAAATGTATTTTTGCAGGAAGACAGACCCGGAAGAATTTTGTCCTTATCCGATACCACTATTTTATCTTCCGGTACTTTCCAATCAATGTTTAATTCAGGAGCATTATACAAAATCCCGCCTTCACTTTCTTTATTATAAAAATTATCGCATTTGTATAATATCTCCGCCTTTTCACTCAACACAGAAAACCCATGCGCGAATCCGGCCGGCACATAGATCTGTTTTTTATTTTCAGCTGATAGTTCAACTGAATATGACTGTCCATACGTGGGCGAACCCTTACGGATATCTACCACTACATCAAGAATGACACCATGCAATACACGTATCAGTTTTGTTTGCGCATAAGGCGGAAGCTGGTAATGCAACCCCCGGATCACACCGTAAGAAGAAGACGACTGATTATCCTGCACAAACCTGGTATTCACTCCCTCTTTTTCGAATACCTGCGCATTATATGATTCGAAAAAATAACCCCTGCTATCTTCAAATATCTTGGGTTCAAATAATAATAATCCTGGGATATGGGTAGCAATAAGCGGCATATTATAAACTCCAGTAGTTCCTGCTTTTAATTTTGTTCCGGTAGATGCCTTTGAGATCGGCAATCAATGCATGGGGCCTGGTGATGCCGGTAAAATAGGCATCATCCAGCTTTACATATTCTTCATGTGGCACGGTAATAATCACTGCATCATATTCTTTTCCTATCGTTTCGGCCAGCCTGAATCCATATTCATGCTGCAATTCACCGGAATCAGCATACGGATCTTCCACATCCACATTCACATAAAATGATTGTAACGCACTCACCACATCCGCTACTTTCGAATTCCGTATATCGCTTACATTTTCTTTGAATGTAGCGCCTTTGACCAATACCCTTGCCGATTTTACATCGCCCGAGTTCCGGATAATATGCTGCACTACTTTTTTAGCCACATACTTCGACATATTATCATTGATATTCCTTCCCGCCAGTATCACTTCCGCATCATATCCCAGTTCATTGGCCTTATAGGTCAGATAATAAGGATCCACACCAATACAATGGCCGCCAACCAACCCCGGTTGAAATTTCAGGAAATTCCATTTGGTGCCTGCTGCTTCCAGCACCTCGTAGGTATTAATATTCATCATGTCGAAGATGATCGACAATTCATTCATAAGGGCAATATTCAGATCACGCTGTGTATTCTCGATGATCTTTGCCGCTTCCGCTACTTTGATACAGGAAGCTTTGTGCACACCGGCCTGTACGACGAGTTCATATACTTTAGCGATCTCGTCAAGCGATTCTGCATCGCAACCCGATACCACTTTGATGATCTTCGCCAGTGTATGCGTTTTATCACCCGGGTTGATACGCTCCGGCGAATAACCTAGTTTGAAATCAGTGATATTCTTCAGCCCGGATAATTTTTCAATGACCGGAAGACAATCTTCTTCCGTGCAACCAGGGTATACCGTCGATTCATACACCACATAATCACCTTTCTTGATCACCCTGCCAATGGTCTCAGAGGCTTTGATCACCGGTACCAGGTCGGGCACATTATGCTCATCAACAGGAGTAGGAACAGCTACGATGAAGAATGTTGCTTCACGCAATACATCGAGTGATGTGGTAAATATAATATCACAACCTTCAAAATCTTTTTTCTCCAGTTCATTGCTCGGATCGATGCCTTCATTCATCATCGCAATCCTTTTCTCATTGATATCAAAACCGATTACCTGTACTTTTTTGGCAAATTCCAAAGCAATAGGCAACCCTACATACCCGAGCCCGATAACAGCCAGCTTTGCTTTTTTACCGATTAATTCCTGGTACATGAAAAGGTTTAGAGGTTTAAGCGTTTAAAATTTAAAAGAGGGTATTGCCAGCAGATTATTTACTGCTGACAAATTCCTTTGGTTGTTTTTTCCATTCTTCCTGCGGCAACGATTTAAAGTAGTCGTACGTAATTTTCAATCCTTCTTTACGATCGACCTTGGGTTCCCATCCGAGTATTTCTTTCGCTTTTGTGATATCCGGTTTTCTTTGTTTGGGATCATCCACCGGCAATGGCTTATAGGTTATTTTTACCTTATTGCCGGTAAGCGCCAGTATTTCTTCTGCAAAGTCCTTTAATGATATTTCATTGGGATTACCAATATTCACCGGCATCTGGTAATCGCTCAATAATAAACGGTAAATACCTTCCACGAGATCATCCACATAACAGAAACTTCTTGTCTGCGATCCATCGCCGAATACAGTAAGATCTTCACCGCGCAATGCCTGGCCGATAAACGCCGGCAATGCTCTTCCATCATTGAGCCGCATACGCGGACCGTATGTATTGAAGATGCGGACGATCCTGGTTTCTACTCCATGAAATGTGTGATAGGCCATGGTAATGGATTCCATATACCTTTTTGCCTCATCATATACGCCACGGGGACCAACAGGATTTACATTACCCCAGTACTCCTCTGTTTGCGGATGAACCAATGGATCACCATATACTTCACTGGTAGAAGCTACCAGCATACGTGCATTTTTAGTTTTCGCCAGGCCCAGGCAATTGTGTGTGCCCATCGCCCCTACTTTTAATGTCTGGATAGGTATTTTCAGGTAATCGATCGGGCTGGCCGGTGATGCGAAGTGCATGATATAATCCAGTTCCCCGGAGAGGTGAATGAATTTGGTTACATCATGATGATAAAATTCAAATTCAGGTAATTTGAATAAATGCTCTATGTTACGCATGTCACCGGTAACCAGGTTGTCCATGCCAACAACATTATATCCTTCTTTAATAAACCGATCACATAAATGCGATCCCAGGAAGCCGGCAGCACCTGTAACAAGTACTCTTTTTTTCTTCATAAGTATATTGTAACTAGATTTTTATTTTACAGCAGCTCTCCCGACACTTTCATAATGAAATCCCTGTTCGCTCATCGCACTTGTTTCAAAGAGATTGCGCCCGTCGAAGATAGCCTTGTTTTTAAGACTTTTTTCAATTTTGGAAAATTCAGGTGTACGGAATTCGTTCCATTCCGTAGCAATGATCAGCGCATCCGCATTTTCCAATGCTGCATACTGGCTCTCCGCATATGTTATCTTATCCCCGATCTGCTTTTTCACATTGGCCATCGCTTCGGGATCAAAGGCAGTTACAGTAGCACCTGCTTCAGTCAATGCATCTATCATGTACAAGGCCGGCGCTTCGCGGATATCATCCGTATTCGGTTTGAACGCAAGTCCCCATAAGGCAAAATGCTTTCCTTTCAGGTTGTCTTTAAAATAAGATCTTATCTTGGGCATCAGGTGCAGCTTCTGCGCCTCATTTACTTCCATCACCGCATCAAGTATTTTAAAATCATAATTAACTTCATCCGATGATCTTACCAGCGCCTGTACATCTTTAGGAAAACAACTGCCCCCATACCCGATACCAGGAAAAAGGAACCGTTTACCAATCCTGTTATCACTACCCACACCACGACGCACCATATCTACATCAGCACCGAGCAATTCACAAAGACGTGCAATCTCGTTCATGAATGAGATTTTGGTGGCGAGGAAAGAATTGGCCGCATATTTTGTCAATTCAGCCGAACGTTCATCCATAAAAATAACCGGGTTGCCCTGGCGCACAAAAGGGGCATACAGATCACCCATGAGTTTCCTGGCCTTATCTGAACTGGTACCGATCACCACGCGATCCGGTTTCATAAAATCATCAACAGCTACACCCTCTCTTAAAAATTCAGGATTGGAAACAATATCGAATTCTCCTTTATAATGACGGGCCACCGCTTCATGTACACGCTCTGCCGTACCAACAGGTACGGTGCTCTTATCAACGATCACTTTATAACCGGTCATGATCTTTCCCAAATCCTCTGCAACACCCAATACATATTTAAGATCGGCAGAACCATTTTCTCCCGGAGGAGTTGGCAAAGCGAGAAAAATAATCGAGGCTTCTTTGATACCATCTGCCAGGCTGGTTGTAAAATGAAGACGGCCCTCTTTCACATTGCGAAGAAATAATTTTTCAAGCCCGGGCTCATAGATGGTGATCTCACCATTGGAAAGCTTCTTTACTTTTTCAGCATCGATATCCACGCAATAAACATTATTACCGGTCTCGGCAAAACAGGTCCCGGTGACCAACCCTACATAACCGGTTCCAACGACTGCGATCTTCATAATTAATGGGAGTAGTTTAGGTTAACGATTGATATATTCAAGCACTTTTGTTGTAATAAATTGTAATTGTTCTTCATCCATTTCCGTATGGATCGGCAACGAGATCACTCTTTCTGTCAGCCAGTCCGTTACCGGCATGGATTGAGAGGCCACATCGAATTGTTCAAACATCTTCTGCTTATGTCCCGGAACAGGATAATAGATCATAGCCGGGATTTTCTGTTCCGCTAAAAATTCTTTTAATCCATTGCGGAATGCAGCGGTATCTTTTCCATTTTCCAGCAATAAAGTATACTGGTGAAATACGTGACGGCTGTAAGAAGTTCTTGCCGGTGTTGTTATTTTCGGATGATTGGCAAATGCCTTATCATAAAAATCAGCCACAGCCCTGCGCGCATCGATATAGTCATCCAGGTGTTTCAATTTTACATCGAGGATTGCGGCCTGGATGGAATCAAGACGACTATTGCATCCAACCACATCATGATAATACTGGCGGCTCTGCCCGTGGTTGGCGATCATTTTCATTTTGGCAGCCAGTTCATCATCATTCGTAAAAATAGCACCGCCATCACCAAAAGCACCCAGGTTCTTGGAAGGATAAAAAGAAGTGGTGCCGATATGACCGATCACTCCTGTTTTCTTTTTACTCCCATCTTTAAATGTATAATCGCATCCTATTGCCTGTGCATCATCTTCGATCACATACAGGTTATGCTTTCTGGCAATCGCCATGATCTCTTCCATCGGGGCCGCCTGGCCATAGAGGTGCACAGGCACGATCGCTTTTGTTTTGGGTGTGATCGCTTTTTCAAGTGAAGCAGGATCGATACAAAATGTTTGGGGATCGACTTCTGCAAATACAGGGGTCAACTGCAATAAAGCGATCACTTCCGTAGTAGCGATATAGGTAAATGAAGGTGTAATAACTTCATCGCCGGGCTTCAGGTCCAGCGCCATCATAGCGATCTGGAGTGCATCCGTACCATTGGCACAGGGAATAGTATGTTTTGCACCGGTATAGGAAGAAAGATGACTGGTAAAATCCTGTACAGCTTTGCCATTGATAAAAGCAGAACTCTCCATGACCTGCAGTACCGCCTGGTCCACTTCAGGTTTTATCTTTTGATACTGTGTTTTCGTATCTACCATTTGAATAGGGCGCATAGACGAAGTAGGATTTACGAACAGCGAAATACAAGGCTGGAAGATTTTCGGGACCTGGCCAACTAACTCATAACCCGCTTTTCGTAGCTTTTAGTTTAATGCCGTCCGCCTGCTCCGGATCTGTCTTATACCGTTTTTTCTCCATTCGTGCGTTCGGGCGGGCAAAAATAGTAAAATACGCGTAGTTTCCTTGTTTGCTTTTACTTTTGCCTGCCAGATAAAAACTACGACTTACGAGGTACAAAGTACGGCTATCCGGAAATTGAAGCCCCTTCTATTGACCTGTACCCGTACTTCGTACCTCGTAGTTCATACTTTAATCGTTTTCAGGTAACTAAAACCAACCTTTTGGGAGTTTTCTTTTACAATATTTTCCTGTTTCTTTTCAAAGCTGGCATTGGTGTAGCGGCTTTATTCAATCCCAAAGCCAAAAAATGGGTGGCGGGACGGAAAAATATCTTCCCCAGGCTGGAATCAGCGCTGGCCGGCCAGGAAAAAGTAATCTGGATGCACTGCGCTTCCCTGGGCGAGTTTGAACAGGGCCGCCCGCTCCTCGAAAAATTAAGAACTCAATACCCCGGCTATAAGTTCCTGCTGACCTTCTTTTCTCCTTCGGGATACGAGGTCAGGAAAGACTATAAAGGTGCCGACTGGATCTTTTACCTGCCTATGGATGGCGCAAAGAATGCCAAACGGTTCCTGGAGATCGTCAACCCTTCGCTGGTGATCTTTGTGAAGTATGAATTCTGGTATTATTATTTAAAAAAGATCAGGTACCGGAATATGCCGTTATTGCTGGTTTCTGCCCTGTTCTGGAAAGAAATGTCCTTCTTCAAATGGTATGGTGCATTACAACGCAAAATGCTTTCCCGCTTTGATCATTTGTTTGTGCAGGATGATATATCCAAAGCACTGATCGATGCGATCGGCCAGTCGGGTATCACCAGCATTTCAGGCGATACCCGTTTCGACCGTGTGATCACGATTGCAGAGAATGCACAACCCATTCCTCTTATCGAAAAATTCACAGCAGGTCATCAAACGATCATTGCTGGAAGTACCTGGCCCGATGATGAAATGCTGTTGAAGAAAACACTGGAAACAACAACTGATCCTTCCCTGAAACTGATCATCGCTCCGCACGAGATCAATGAAAAACACCTGCAATCCATTAAAGAACTTTTTCCCGGCTGTGTATTTTATTCGGAGTTGACAGAAGAAAATTCAACGGCTGCTATCCTGGTCATAGATAATATCGGCCTGCTTTCACGCCTTTATTACTATGCATGGATCACCTATATCGGGGGTGGATTTGGCAAAGGCATTCATAATACACTGGAAGCCGCCGTGTATGGCAAACCCGTATTATTCGGACCGGTATTTCATAAATTCAAGGAAGCAACCGGCCTGATACAGGCAGGCGGAGCTATCACTATTACTAATGCAGAAGAAGCCGGCAAAATAGTTGAAAAGTTATTGAACGATCCCAAGGAATATACCGGGAGAGCAGAAAGCTCCGGTAAATATGTATACGCCCGCAGGGGCGCTACGGATATCATCATCCGTTATATTCAGGAAAAACGTCTTTTGATCAACTGATCGAAATGAAGAACAGCCGGATCATCGGCATTCCAGCCCAGTTTTACTTTTAATTCACGGTTGATCCAGTATTCGGCTTCGGGGAAAATACTGAAGCTATTGATGGTTTTGATACTGCGTTCATACATCGATTCATCGCCGCGGAAAAGATCATTGATAAACAGGAAGCGGTCATTAATCCCAATTGCTTTGCGAAGATCCTTGACGGGCGTTTCTTTCAGTATCTCCATCAATTCGGTCTTGCCCTGTCTTAATTTATCGTTGAGTGATTCGGGACCATTCCCATTGCGGACCTGGTGAGAAAGTGTCGGGATTTCTGTCATCGGATCGAATACCATATCGAGCTGCCCGTTTTCCTGGACGATGGAAACAGAGCCTTTTTCTACCAGCACGGTTTCTTTGACTTCCTGTACAACCGGCTGCTGTTCCTCTGCTTTGGGCGCATATCTTTCGTATTCGGGATCTATTCTTAGTGTGGCGGGAAGAACTACAGATACTTTGGAAGTGCCGAGGGTGCGGATTTCCTGCTGACGGCTGGCTATTTCTTTCTGCAACAACTGGATAGTGACCATCATCTGGCTTGCATCAGCATGGCTATCAGCCTGTTCCTGCAACTTAGCAATCAACGCTTGTATTCGTTCCATGGTTTAACACTGATTAAAAGATTAGACGGATTCCGCTGATCACTGTTGCCGGCTTTTATGAATTGACTGCATCCGGGCTAAAAATCCTGCATCATCATTACACTCTTTGAAATCAGCGATCCTTTGGCTTCATTATCCTACTTTTGACGCCCGGACGAAAGGATTAACTGACCTGGCTGACACTTTTCCGGCATTACTTTCTGTATAAGGGAGCGCCGTCGTGTAATCTTCACTAATCCATCAATCCGCGTTGTCTGAAGTTACAAACACTTTGCCAATAAAGCTATTACGAGTTTAGGAATTTAAAATCTTAACAATGTTTATTGAACCCAATATACGTGGCGAGCGCCGGGGCTGGATTGAAGTGATCTGTGGTTCCATGTTCAGCGGAAAAACAGAAGAACTGATCCGCCGGTTGAAACGGGTAAAGATCGCCAACCTCTCTGTAGAGATTTTCAAACCCGCCATCGATATCAGGTATGATGCAGTGAATATTGTTTCGCATGATACCAATGCTATTGTATCCACTCCTATCGATAATTCACAAAAGATCCTGCTTATGGGGCAGGGAGTGGATGTGATCGGCATCGATGAGGCGCAATTCTTCGACGATCAGCTTCCTTATGTATGCGATGAACTGGCTTACCGGGGCATGCGCGTGATCGTAGCCGGTCTTGATATGGATTATACCGGCAAACCTTTCGGCCAGATGCCTTATATCATGGCGAAAGCCGATTTTGTGACCAAACTGCATGCTATTTGCGTGAAATGCGGTCATATCGCCAACTATTCTTACCGTAAAATTCCGAACGACGACCAGGTAATGCTCGGGGAAAAAGATGTGTATGAACCGAGATGCAGGGTTTGTTATAATGAGAAATGAATCGATTTGGAAATTTGGAGATTGACTTGAAATGAAACATTACGCCAGCCTGTTCCTGCGATTTCAACTATTGCTCATCGTACATTTGATCTATTGAATTCGATCCGACACATATTTGCGCTTTTTAAAAAAGACCTGCTGCTGGAAGTCCGTCAGCAGTACAGCTTTTATGGGATTATCCTGTATGTGGGCGCGACCATTTTCGTATTGTTCATGGCCATCGATGCACCCGAACCCAAAGTCTGGAACGGATTGTTCTGGGTATTGCAATTATTCATTTGCATTAATGCAGTGGCCAAAAGCTTTTTACAGGAAAGCAGGGGGCGGATGCTTTATTTCTATTCTATTTCTTCGCCTGCGGGCTTTGTGCTGGCAAAATTATTATTCAATACGCTTCTCATGCTGGCAATGAGCCTGCTCAGCCTTCTTTTATACAGTCTTTTCCTGGGTAGTCCTGTTCAGAAAGCAGGTCCTTTCATCGGTTTGGTACTATTGGGCGGCTGGAGCCTGAGCCTGATCTTTACTTTTCTTGCAGCAATTGCGGCAAGGGCGCAGCAGAATGCAGCAATCATGGCCGTACTGGGCTTTCCCCTGATCATTCCGCAATTATTATTGCTGGTACGATTGGCCAATACTGCTTTTGCGCCATTACTTACCATCCCTGTCGGTACAGTATTATTGCTGGTAACCCTTGATATAATGGTGATACTGCTAGCCGTTATCCTCTTTCCTTTTCTCTGGAAGGATTAGGGCCTGAAGACAATCCGGTCATTTATTAAATAACTTCTACACGATGTATGAGTTTCTTGCAAAAACACTTAATTCAAAGTAATTCTTATTAGTTATCGAATTTTTATACAGGATTACACATACCGCCTTAATTTTGCTCACCCGGTGATTATCCGGGCTTTATTCTTGCCTGGCCGATTAAATTCCTCGCGCATGACAGCTGAGAAAAGTTATATGCATAAATCCTGGTGGAAAGTCCTGAGTGTCGTTTTGCTTGTATACACGGTGATTGCCGGTTTGCTGATGCCGGTACCTGACCTCCCCGCCCTGGAAGAAACCTCCCGCAACCTTTATTTCCATGTATGTATGTGGTTTGGAATGATGATCCTGTTCACCGTATCATTGATCTATTCCATCGTATACCTGCGTACGTTCAATTTAAAGTTTGATCTCTATGCACGGCAATACGCCGTAGTAGGTATTGTACTGGGATTATTAGGATATGCCACCGGTACGGTCTGGATGAGCTATACCTGGGCCGATCCCAATAACCCAACCTTTCAGTCGTTTGGTGCACTGGCAAGAGAACCCAAGCTGATCGGCGCCGCCATTGCATTACTCATTTATTTTGCCTATCTGGTACTCCGCGATTCGGTCAATGATATCGATAAACGGGCACGAATAAGTGGTGTATACAACATATTTGCTTATGCCATGTTATTTCCTTCGATCTGGATCGTTCCAAGGATCCTCCCAAGCCTGCATCCCGGCCAGGAAGGAAATCCTGCCATGAACTTCAAAGATATTACGCCTACTATGCGCGTAGTGTTCTACCCCGCTGTTATCGGCTGGACCTTGCTCGCCGTATGGATCACCACCATTAAAATACGGTTGAGTTTATTAAAAGAAAAAAAGATGATGTCATGAAAATACTGAGCCGCCTCTTTTCTTTGATCGTTTTATCACTCTGTTCATTCCTGTCGTTTGCACAGGGGCCATCCGGTCAAAGCACTATCGGAAGCACCATGCGCAGCAATGGCCGGATCTATGTAGTGATTGTCGTCATCCTTGTTATTCTTGCCGGCCTGATCATTTACCTGGTGCGGCTGGATAAAAAGATATCGAGATTCGAAAAAGAAAGTTAGCCGTGCAGTGCTACTGCACCAATGACCCGTTAATATGAAAATAATTCACACGCTTGCAATTTGAAAAATTAAAAACCTAATCATGTCAGAGACACAGTACAGTTTCTTTGGAGCCGTCGAAAAAAGTTTCGATAAGGCAGCCGTATTCACCAAATGGGACCCGGGTATCCTGGAGCAGATCAAAGCCTGCAATGCCGTATACCGTATGCGGTTCCCTGTTAAAAGAGATGATGGCAAAATAGATGTCATAGAAGCCTACCGCGTACAACACTCGCATCATAAAACACCTTGTAAAGGTGGTATCCGCTTTGCCGCAGAAGTAAACCAGGATGAGGTAATGGCGCTGGCTGCATTGATGACCTATAAATGCGCTATCGTAAACGTTCCGTTTGGTGGTGGCAAAGGAGGGATCAAGATCAACCCGCGTGAATATTCTGCGTATGAACTGGAAAAGATCACACGCCGCTACACCGCCGAACTGATCCGTAAAAAATTTATCGGGCCCGGTACAGATGTTCCGGCACCTGATTACGGAACCGGTGAACGTGAAATGGCTTGGATCCTCGATACCTATACGGCCATGCACCCCGGCGAGATCGATGCCGCAGGTTGCGTAACAGGTAAACCCGTATCACAGGGCGGTGTTCGCGGTCGTCGCGAAGCAACCGGTCTTGGTGTATTCTTCGGTCTGCGCGAAGTATGTAATATGCCCGATATTATGCAGAAATTCGGGTTACCTGTAGGTGTTGAAGGTAAAAGAGTAGTGGTACAGGGATTGGGTAATGTGGGATACCACAGCGCCAAATTCTTCCAGGATGCAGGAGCTATCATTGTTGGTTTGGCCGAATACGAAGGATCTATCTGCAATGAAAAAGGATTGGATATAGATGAAGTATTCAATCACCGGAAGAAAACAGGATCGATCCTTAATTTCCCCGGTGCTACCAATTTCAAAAAGAATACGGATGCACTGGAAATGGATTGCGATATACTTATCCCTGCTGCTTTGGAAAACGTGATCAATGGCGAGAATGCGCCACAGATCAAGGCAAAAATAATCGGTGAAGCGGCAAATGGACCTTTATCACCCGAAGCAGATGAAGTATTTGCGAAAAAAGGAACACTGGTCGTGCCTGATATGTACCTCAATGCCGGTGGTGTAACCGTTTCTTATTTCGAATGGCTGAAAAACCTGAGCCACGTACGGTATGGACGTATGGAAAAACGTTTCAATGAAAATATGAATTCTCATATCGTATCGCAGATGGAAAATTTATCCGGCAAAAAAATGACGGACAAAGAAAGAGAATACATTGTGCATGGCGCTGATGAAGTGGACCTGGTGTACAGCGGTCTCGAAGAAACTATGGTAACGGCTACACACGAGATCATGAATGAGTGGAAAAACAATCCTGCTATTCCTGATATGCGTACAGCCGCCTATGTAGTAGCGATCAATAAGGTGGCTACGAGTTATGCTGAACTGGGCATCTTCCCGTAGTGAATGGTCAATAGTGAATAGTGAATGCGTGATATTATTTAAAACCTGTCTCCGGACGGGTTTTTTTATTTCTATGTTGAAATTGATTATCGCTGATAGCAGCATTCTTGCGTACCTTTATTGCACCAGAAAATGTACAACTACATGCAAGGTATTACTGATAAAACGGTCCTGCTATCGCGCGATTTTCCCGGGGATGCTATTTCCATGCTGAAAGCGGAAGGGTTTACGGTAAATGCATGGTCCGAAGAAAGACCTATGAAACAGGCAGAACTTACCGAAGCAGCCAAAAAAGCTAATGCCTTACTTTGTTCAAGCGCCGATAAAATAAATGCAGATTTCCTGAATGCCTGCTCTCATCTTGAGATCATTTCACAGTTTGCAGTCGGGTACGACAATGTCGATATACCTGTTGCCAACCGCCTGGGCATACCTGTCTGCAACGCACCCGGAGCCATGAGCGATGCTACTGCCGATACTGCTTTTGGACTTATGATCGCCACCTCCCGCAAAATGTTTTACATGCACAAAGCGATCATCAAAGGAGAATGGAGTTATTTCCGTCCCAAGGGCAACCTGGGTATGGAATTAAAAAATAAAACGCTTGGCATATTCGGACTGGGGCGTATCGGCATGGAAATGGCGCAACGCTCTAAAGGTGCTTATAACATGAATATCATTTATCATAACCGGTCAGTCAATGCCGAAGCAGAAAAATTGTACGGCGCCAGGCTGGTAAGTTTTGATGAATTGTTACAACAAAGCGATGTACTATCTGTACACAGTGTATTGAGCGAATCAACCAAACATATTTTCAATAAATCCGCGTTTGCAAAGATGAAACCTTCCTCCATTTTCATCAATACTTCAAGAGGAGCTTTGCATGACGAAAAGGATTTGACAGAAGCCCTGGAAAAAAAGATCATCTGGGGTGCTGGTCTGGATGTAACCAATCCCGAACCCATGCAAAAAGATAATCCCTTGTTGAATATGGAAAATGTTTCTGTCGTTCCTCATATTGGTTCGGCTACGGTAGAAGCAAGGACAGAAATGGCAAGATTAGCTGCTGATAATATTATTGGATTTTATAAGCACCGGCAAACGCCGCACATTGTAAATCCTGGTGCGCTAAAGAAATAAACTTTCCATCCCCATCATTCGCAGCATCTCCCGGTGAAGTGCAGAAGCCGTATCCGCCAATGCATCGGCAATAGAATAATGATTGATCCCCGGCAATCCGATTAATTGTACAGGAACGCCCTGTTTTTTCCACCAGTCATACATTTCCTTTGCCTGGTCTTTAAACTCATCAGATTCATCTTCACCTGTTGCCACAAGTAAAGGACAATGTATTGCCGGAGATAAATTTACCGGGCTGTTACGCATGACTGTTTCATTATCCATTTTCAATACATCGTTCAATTCAGACAATTGTATCGGCAATAAATTATACAAACCACTGATCACACAAACACCTTTGATCGTATCTGCAGGAAAAGAAAAATCAGAAGAACCCGCTGTCATGAGCATAGTAGCCAGATGACCTCCTGCACTATGACCTGCCAGGTATATTTCAGCAGGATCACCGTTATATTGTGCGATATTCTTATACACCCAATGAATCGCCTGCCGGCAGGAAAACACAATTTGATCCATGGAAGATTCAGGCGCCAGCGGATAATTTATAAACACAGTGGTAATATCATACGGATAAAAAGCAGCTGCGATAAAATGGAATAATTCTTTATCCAATTTATGCCAGTAACCGCCATGAATAAAGATGAGTGTTTTTGACCGGGGTTTTGCAGAAGGATAAATATCCAACCGTTCCCGCTCCAGTTTTCCGTAAGCAATGTTTTTAAACGGTGAATACTTTACAACTGTCCCGTAACTTGCTTTTTCCCAATGATTGAAATAGGCAGCAAAGCCCGGCACCTGCAGCCGGTTATTGTATTGCCTGTTCAATGCCTCCTGATCGTATTGCTTATAAACCAGTTTCGTCATTATTGAATTATCACATCATCCGATTTCCACATCATACCACCGCTTTCTCAGTTTCTTTTAAACAGGCAAACACAATACGATAAAACTCGGGATGGGATTGCCAGGTTTTACCGGTTACGATCTTACCATCTTTTATAGCCTGATCAGGTGTTACATAAATACCACCGCAGGATTCGACCTCGAACTTTACGTGCTCGTAGCAAGCGATCTTCTTTTGATCGGCCAGACCGGCAGTCAACAGTATCTGCACACCATGACAGATAGCGAATACATATTTACCATTGTGATAAAATTCTTTTATAATATTGATCACACGCGGATCATTACGCAGGTATTCAGGTGCGCGGCCACCCGGGCAAAGCACTGCATGATAATCGTTGGTATCAACATCGTCGAAGGAAACAGCAGATTCCACGAGATATCCTTTTCGTTCGACATAGGTATCCCAGCCTGGTTCAAAATCATGTATCACCAGGTTCATCCGTTTTACTGCAGGTGCTGCGATAACGGGTTCGTAGCCGGCTTCGATCAACCGATGACTGGCATAAAGTATTTCAAAACTTTCACCGGCATCGCCGGTAATGATGAGTATTTTTTTATTGGCCATAATCTTAAAGTTAGGGCAAAATTACAGTTCTATGTGAAACCTGTATGCCCTATGTGCCTATGTGGTAAAAAAGCTGATTGGCGTAATCTCACCACATAGGCACATAGGGCATACAGGTTTCACATAGGGATCCGGAATGGAAAATCCTGACATTTACTTACAATTGTTCCTGTTTATTTCTATCTTACCCGGCGAATAACCCGGACAGAATTTTTATAAACCTTAAACACCTTCCAATCTATGATCATTTACGGAACCAAAGCAACCCAGGTTGCTAAAGAACTATTGACAGACAAATGCCCCAATTGCGGAACACAAAACAGCGTGGAGCTCTATGTGTTTCAAAAGTATGCGCATATTTTCTGGATACCATTCTTCCCTATTGGCAAAACTGCTGTCAGCCAATGCGGCCATTGCAAACAGGCGCTCAAACTGAAAGAGATGCCACCTGCATTGCAGGAAGATTACCAACGGATCAAACAACAATCAAAAACGCCGGTATGGACATTTTCCGGTCTTGCACTCGTGGTGCTGCTGATTGTAATTGGCGTGGTAAGTTCCAGGAATAACGATGCAAGAAATGCAAAACTGATCGCCGCTCCGCAGGCAGGTGATATATATGAAGTAAAAACTCCCGAGAACCAGTATACGCTTTATAAAGTGGCTTCCGTTAGCGGAGATTCTGTATTCGTTCGCATTCACCAGTATGAGACCAACAGGTCATCGGGATTGAATGAGTTAAAAAATAAAGGTGATGCCGCATATTCAGATGAGGTTTCTGCATTTTTAAAATCGGAATTGAAAGAGATGCTGGATAAAGGTGGAATTGTGGATGTGAACAGGAAGTGATATTATAAAAATAAATCAGCACAACCGTCCCGGCACCGGGGCGGTTGTTTTTTACAGACTACGGGGGTAGAGGATGCGGGGAAAATAATCCGGGTGTTCTTTTCGGTTTATAGCAAACGGCTAATTTTAAATATCTTCCCTTTATGAAAAAATATGTTGTCTGCCTGTTTTTATTTATTTCCTGTAACAGTTCGAAAAAGATCCAGGAAGATCCGTCTAATCATTTTCCTGTCGCGGAAGAAAAAGTAGTTACGCTGCCGGCAAAAGATAAATTCTATATATTCCTGATGGCGGGGCAATCGAATATGGCTGGCCGTGGATTGGTGCAACCGGAAGACACTATTTCATCACCAAGGGTTTTAGCATTGAATAAAAACAATGAATGGGTGTATGCAAAAGAGCCTCTTCATTATTATGAACCGGGGCGTACAGGTTTGGATTGTGGCCTTTCATTCGGGAAAAAATTAGCCGCATTATACGGGAAAGACATAACAATTGGTTTAGTTCCCTGTGCGATTGGAGGAAGTTCGGTAGAACAGTGGCTGGGAGATTCGTTGTACCGGAACGTACATCTTTTTTCCAATTTTATGACGAAAGCGACTGCTGCTTCGCAGCAGGGAACGATAAAAGGGATATTGTGGCACCAGGGAGAAACCAATGCTACAACGAAAGGGTATGTGATGTATCGTGAAAAATTGACGACGCTTATTACAAAAATGCGTACCAGTTTACAGATCAAAGATCTCCCGGTGTATGCGGGTCAGCTGGCTACTTTTTTAAATAAAAAAGAAAATCCGAATGCCGAGGGTGTGAACTATGACCTGCACCGGCTTTCGTATGAGTTTCCCAAATTCTATGTGATCGGTACAGCTGATCTGACACCGAAAGCAGATTCCATTCATTTTGATTCCCGTTCCCAGCGTAAAATGGGAGAGCGTTTTGCCCGGGAGGTGTATAAACGCGCAAGGTGACACCTCCCCCGGAGGTGACACCTTAAGTGGTAAACACCATCTGCCAGCGAGGTTTTCAACAGCTATCAGAAAATCATTTGATTTACATTATCAATGTATTAGCAGAGAGCGTTTGCCAGTAGGTCTATGAGCAGGCCATAGATGATCCTGGTATTCAGGGTGTCACCCTGCCAGAGGAGGTGTCACCTTACCCTCAGGGTGTCACCCACGGGAGGAAGGTGTCACCTCAGTCAGGTACTACACACCTGATTAAATCGGTTGCATCCTTATTTTAAACTTAATTAGTTAGTAAAAACCTTCTTATCTTCAGGAATATCTACAATCGGTTGCAGAAATGCTTTTACCGGTCAACTATCAAATTCGCTTCGCTAAAACTTGCCAGTTATGAAAAAAAATCAATCCAGGTTGGTTATCACCCTGCTGCTTTTTTCCCATTTCATTGTATGCTCCCCCGTACTGTCAATTGCCCAATCGCAACCCATCGGCGCTTTTGACAACCATGAAGATGTAGGTAATCCCACCCTGAAAGGAAATACCATCTATAACACCGCCAATCAAACTTATACCCTGTCCGGCGCCGGCAAAAATATCTGGACCAATCTTGACCAGTTCCAGTTTGCCTGGAAAAAGATCAAGGGAGATTTTATTATAAAAGCCACCGCCAATTTTATCGGTAAAGGCGTTGCAGGTCATCGCAAGATCGGTATCATGGCCAGGGATAAATTAACCACCGATTCACGCTATGCCGATGGCGCTTTACATGGCGGCCTGCCGTTGCTAACCTCTTTACAATACCGTCAATCAGATGGCGATACTACCGGCCAGGTGATCTTATCTTCTGTTCATCCCACCGAAATCGAATTTGAACGTTCCGGTAACACATTTACTTTTTCTACAGCCGTGTATGGAGAAAATTATAAATCGGTTACCAAAGAAATGACACTTAATGATGAAGTGTATGTAGGCTTGTATATCTGTTCGCATATCGACAGCGTCATTGAACAGGCCGTTTTCAGTAACGTGCGCATCATTATTCCTCCTGCCAAAGATTTTAAACCTTACACCGATTATATCGGCAGCAACCTGGAGATCATGGATATCGCAACGGGTCTTCGCAAAATCGTACATACTGCTCCCAATTCCTTACAAGCCCCCAATTGGACACCCGATAATAAAAATCTGATCTATAGTTCCGAAGGATTACTTTATAAATATGACCTCGGCAATGGCGCCATTACTAAAATCAATACGGGCACTGTCAACGATCTTAATAATGACCACGTATTATCTTTTGATGGAAAGATGCTTGGCATCAGTAATCACCTGGGCAACCGTTCAACGATTTATATTTTGCCCGTTACCGGCTCAGATAATCCTATACAAATTACCCGCGAAGAATCAGGCCCTTCTTATCTCCATAGCTGGACATTAGATAAAAAGCGCCTGATCTTTACCGGGCTCCGCAACCAGCAATGGGATATCTGGTCGATCGATATCGCTACGAAGAAAGAAACCGCACTCACCAATAATACAACGCTTGATGATGGAGCCGAATTAAGCCCTGATGGCAAATGGATCTATTTCAATTCGGCCCGCACCGGCACCATGAAACTCTGGCGCATGAAACCCGATGGCAGCGGACAGGAACAAGTCACCTTCGACGAGTTTAATGATTGGTTCCCGCATTTTTCACCCGATGGAAAATGGATCGTATACATTGCCTTCCCCAAGGAAATCGATGCGACCACGCATCCATTTTATAAAAAAGTTTATATCAGGCTGATGCCGGCAGCAGGTGGTGTACCGAAAAATATTGCTTATGTCTATGGCGGCCAGGGAACGATCAATGTACCGAGCTGGTCACCCGATAGCAGGAAGATTGCATTTATAAGCAATACGAAATTCTGATAATAGTTTTTTACCACATAGGATCATACACACATAGATTTCACATAATAAATCTATGTGTGTATTTCTATGTTTCTATGATCCTACGTGGTAAAAAGCAAAGATCATCAAATAGCCGTTCAAACACGTAACTTTAATACACTACACTCCTTTAGTGTATTAATACCATGAACCATTTACTAAAATCCCTTTTCTTACTTTTCATTCCTGTTTTTGTATCTGCGCAGCCAACTCCTGTAACAATTACTGTGAATGCTGCAAAAGAAACCGGCACGATGAAACCTTTCTGGGCTGCATTTGGTTACGATGAACCTAATTATACCTACCGGGATAATGGCAGGAAGCTATTGACAGAATTTACACAATTAAGCCCCGTACCCGTATTGGTACGTACACATAACCTGCTGACTTCAAAAGGAGGCAGCGCTGGTCCTGACCTGAAATGGGGTTTTACAGATGCATATAAAGAAGATGCCAATGGCAACCCTGTTTACAACTGGCTTACGGTCGATAGCATTGTCAATACTTATGTCGAAAGACACATGATCCCTTTAATGGAAATAGGATTTATGCCAAAGGACCTGTCTACCCATCCTGATCCGTATGAACATAATTTCAGTAAAGATGGATCCGTGTTTACCGGCTGGACCTACCCTCCCAAAGATTTTAAAAAATGGGGTGAGCTCGTTTATCAATGGGTATCACATTCGGTAAAAAAATATGGAAAAGAAGAAGTGAAGAAATGGCTCTGGGAAGTATGGAACGAACCCAATATCGGCTACTGGAAAGGAACATTTGAAGAATATTGCATGCTCTATGACTATTCGACCGATGCAGTAAAACGCGCCTGCCCTGAATGCACGGTCGGTGGTCCACATAGTACTGGCCCGGGTTGGGATAAAGCATATACATTCCTGAAAAATTTCCTTACCCATTGCTTAAAGGGAAAAAATTATGCTACCGGCAAAACAGGCTCACCGTTGCAATTCGTGGGTTTTCATGCTAAAGGCCAGCCCCAGTACATGACAGATCATATACGAATGAATATGGGCGCACAGCTGAATGATATCGCCAAAGGTTTTGAACTCGTCAGTTCATTCCCGCAATTAAAAAATATCCCGGTTATCATTGGCGAATGCGATCCTGAAGGATGTGCAGCCTGCTCCGAAAAGATGGATAAGCGATATGGCTATCGCAATGGCACTATGTATTCCAGTTATACGGCGGCTTCCTTTGCAAGGATCTATGAATTGGCCGATAAGTATAAGATAAACCTGAAAGCAGCTGTCAGCTGGTCATTTGAATTTGAGGATCACGACTGGTTTGCCGGTTATCGCGAAATGGCTACACATGGAGTTGATAAACCCGTACTGAATGTTTTCCGTATGCTGGGAATGATGCAGGGAAACCGCATCGACGTACAAACAACGGGCGGACTGAAAGCAACAGATATCATCACCAATGGCGTAAAAGATCAACCGGATGTACAGGCGCTGGCGGCTAAAGATGCCAGTTCGGTTAGCCTGATGGTCTGGAATTATCATGATGATGACCTGGCAGCTCCTTCTTCGCTGGTAACAGTAATGATTGAAAATATTGGTAAAAAGAAAACACTGCTTCAGCATTACCGGGTAGACGATCAGTTCAGTAATTCATTTGAAAAATGGAAACAGATGGGCAAACCACAAAATGTAACTACTGAACAATACAGTGAATTGGAAAAATCCGGCCAGTTACAATTGTTACATTCACCGGAGTGGATCACTACGGAAAATGGTACTACAACGATAAAATTCGAGCTGCCGAGACAGGGTGTGTCGCTGATTAAGTTAAGCTGGTGAGCAAGAGGAGCGCGCTCCGCTTTTACGAAACAACAGAAAAAACAAACAGCAACGCCCCTATCACACTTAATAAACAAAGGGTCTTGTACAGGGTTACATTCATTTTGAAAAAAACGAGGCTAAAGGAAAGAAGGAACAAACCAATCGAGATAGTGAGCAACATCGTATTGGTATAGCGCGACAACATATTCTTTATCCATTCCTGTGGCACACCGGCAGAAATTTTCCGGTATTCCAATACTGATCCGAAAACAGGTGTAACTTTCAACTCCAGGGTATCATTAGTGAAAAATTCGTTTTCATTGGTATACACCGTGAAGTTTCTTTGCGCGGTAACCATTTTTTTATACGAGGTGTTGGTTCCTCCACCCGGGCCCGCTATATTGAATTCGTCGAAATCTTTTACGATCTCGACAGAGCTATGTGCAGGGAGAAATCCATTGACAAAATAAACAAGCCAGAATAGTAGTACTACAACATTTAGAATACGGAGAGCGAGAAAGATACGATCACTTTGCGTTGAGGTCTTCATTTTTATTATTTAGCGCTCCTGGATATAAAATATTCAAGCGCCAGTTCGTATCCCGTCAGGCCTAATCCAAAAATACTGCCTGCTGCTTTTGCAGATACATGGGAAATTTTTCTGAATTCTTCACGGGCATGCACATTGGAAATATGCACTTCGACCACGGGAGTTTTAACCGAACCGATCGCATCACCGATAGCCACAGAAGTATGGGTATAGCCGCCGGGATTAAGAATGATCCCATCATGATCGAATCCTGTACGCTGGATCTCATCGATCAATTCCCCTTCGATATTGCTTTGGTAATAGCTGAAATGAATATGCGGATATTTTATTTTCAGTTTATCCAGGAATACTTCAAAAGAGGTATTGCCATAAATATCCGGTTCCCGCTTGCCGAGCAGGTTCAGGTTGGGACCATTGATGATAGCGATCTTCATAGAGCGAATATAAATCTTTTTAGGCTGTGTCTCTGCGGCCCTCTGTGTCTCCTCTGTGGCCCTCTGCGTATAATTCTTGTATGAGAGATACTAATTAAGGCTTTAATCAGAAACCTTACTCCAGGAGTTATACGCAGAGAGCCACAGAGGAGACACAGAGTTACACGGAGGTAAGGATACAAAAGAGGCTTTACTTATATAGTAAAGCCCTTTACTTTTTATTCTTGAGTTGACCTTATTTAGCTTCCTTAATCAGCCCGATAAACTCATCAAACAAATACCGGCTATCATGCGGTCCCGGTGTGCTTTCAGGGTGATATTGTACAGAAAAAGCAGGTTTGCCTTTTACCCTGATCCCTTCTATGGATTGATCGTTCAGGTTAACGTGTGTGATCTCGATATGTGCTGCTTTTTTAACAGCTTCCGGATCCACGCCAAATCCATGGTTCTGTGTAGTGATCTCACTTTTACCGGAAACCAAATTCTTTACCGGGTGATTCAATCCCCTGTGACCATGATGCATTTTAAAAGTAGGAATATCATTAGCCAGTGCCAGTAACTGGTGTCCCAGGCAAATACCAAATACCGGTTTGTTTTCTTTCATGATCCCTTTCACTGTATCGATCGCATAATCCATCGCTGCAGGATCGCCGGGACCATTGGAAATAAAATAACCAGCCGGTTTGAATTTCTTTACTTCCTCGAGTTTTGTTTTGGCAGGGAATACTTTTACGTAAGCGCCGCGGGCAACCATGCATTCAACAATATGTTGCTTGATACCATAATCCATGACGGCAATACGGATCGGCGATTGCGCATCTCCCTTCTCATACGCTTCTTTGGTGCTGACCTGCGAAGCCAGTTCCAAACCATCCATATCAGGCACTTCGGCCAGCTTCTTTTTTAATACTTCAATATCCGTTGTCTCGGAAGAAATGATGCAATTCATGGCGCCTTTGGTACGGATATGCGCTACCAGCGCCCGGGTATCCACTCCTTCGATCGATACGATCTGGTTAGCTTTCAGGTATTCTTCCAGGGAGCCCTGGGCCAGCTTCCTCGAATATGTATCTTCCAGGTTGCGGCCGATCAGCCCTCTGATCTTGACCCCATCCGATTCAATATCTTCATCCTTAACCCCGTAATTACCGACGTGTACAGTATTCATGATCAGGATCTGCCCAAAATAACTGGGGTCGGTGAATACTTCCTGGTAGCCGGTCATGCCGGTATTGAAACAAATCTCGCCGGTAGCGGTGCCGATAGCCCCAAAAGCTTTACCGTGACAAACTGTTCCATCCTGTAACAATAAAATAGCGGGAGTAGATGATTCAGACATTTTCTTTTCTGCGTTTTAAAAACAAATTGCGCAAAGATAAGGAGGGAAATTTT
Organism: uncultured Bacteroidota bacterium; assembly: GCA_946479615.1. Next base: position 22,616 of record CAMLGR010000008.1, read on the forward strand.
CTTTAGAAAGTAAGATATTCACATTAAAAGTGGACAGGCATGTATATTCCTCTTCCATGCCCTTATTTATGGAACTCCGGAAAATATTAATTTAATTATCTTTACAAACATGAGTTTGTCCCCAAAAAACAGGACGATATTGGAAAAATTTTTTATCGGGAAACCGGTAAAAAGAGCCTATTTATTTGGGTCGTATGCCAGAAATGAGGCCGATAAAAATAGTGATATTGATTTATTGGTAGAATTGGACCATACCCGTCCGATTGGCATGTATTTTTTTACTATTCAAATTGAACTGGAAAAACTTTTAAATATAAAAGTAGACCTTGTAAGTGATGATGGCTTGTCAAAATATGTAAAACCTATTATCGACAAAGAGAAGATCCTTATATATGAAAGGCACAATGACTGACAAGCTAAGGGTACAGCATATTTTGGATGCCATAACCGAAATAGAAAAATACCTGGCGAATGTTTCATTTGAAGATTTCCTCGCTAATTCCGAAAAGAGATTCGCTACCATTAAGCAAATAGAAATAATAGGAGAAGCCTGTAATTATATTACAGACGCGCTCAAACAATCACACCCGGAAATTGAGTGGGCTCCAATAAGAGCGTTCAGGAATATTTCGATCCACGAATACTTCGGAGTAAACTTTCATATAGTGTGGGAAATAGCCACTAACGATCTTGCCGTCTTAAAACAACAATTTGTAAAGGTTCTTACTGAATTACAGATGCAGTAACGCAACGGGATGCCTTCAATCAGCTTTTTTACCACATAGGATATTCTATGTGTATTCCTATGTATCTGTGATCCTATGTGGTAAAAAACTGTAAAAGGATATCCACTATTCAAAAAAGAAAACCATTTAATTCCTATTCTATTTCTTCTTCCTTCCCTTATACTTCTCCCTGATCACATCCTGTACATTCACATGATTGATCTTGCTTTCGAGCCAGGAAATGATATCCAGGTAAGCGAAAGCTCTTGTTTCCAGCGGGTTTCCTTCATATTGGCGGAGCTTATGCAATAGTTTTTCAAATTCCGGTTTCAGCGCATGAGCACCTACATGGAACGATCGGCGCAGGAACGAGAATACCTCCTCTTCCACCTTGCTCAGGTTTTCCATTTTCGCCATATAGCGATATACCGACTTGATGAGATATTCCAGTAAATCAAAATTACCCAGTTCATAGTGCGCGATCAGGTGCAGCAGGCGCGCATAACATTGCAGATCGTTCCGCAATCCTGATTTCTGGTTGATGATACGGTTGAGATAATCGATCGCCTTTTCATTTTCCCCGCTGCCGAAATACAAACAGGCGATCTTATAATAAAATACCAGCACCCGGTGCGTATCGAGATAGATACCATAATTCTTCAGCATTTTTTCCAGGAAAGGCACCATCTGCAAACCTTTATCAAATGTGCCTTGCAGGAAATAAAGATTGATCCGGGCCGTATAGAGGTATTGATACGTCAATATCCGGTTGTTATCATTTTCCTTTACCAACCTGCTTTTGGCAAACTGTTCAAAACGCTTGATATCCTCTTCCAGCTTATCATGATTAAGTAAATCGAAATGCGCACCCATCAGGTTGTGCATGCCTTTAATATAGCTGGCTGTTTCTACTGCCAGCATATCGGGATATTTATCAAAAAGATCCACCCATTTCTGGCAATACCGGTAGTATTGTAAGAAATCGATTTGTATAAACGCAAACCAGCACCAGCTCTGGTAGAAGTACAGTTTTTCATAAAATCCCTCTGCCTTTGCTGCATTGGCCGGCAGGTTGGTCTCGAAAAATAATTTTAATTCTTTTATATCTGCTTCATTCCGCGCATGGCCATGCTGGATATACCAGCTATATAATTGCAGGGAAAGATTGGACAATCTGTTCACCATCGCCAGTTGGTCATTAACCCTGTCTGAATCAGTAGCCAGTTGATCGGCCCTGTTTTTCATACTTCGCGTGATATACAATGTCTCGATCTTCTTCTCAAAAAACAATACCTGCTGCAGATAGGTAAGCTGGTTATAACTCTGGGCCAGGTCCTTTAAACGGTCCAGCACCCGGAGCGCCTGGAGATACAATCCTTTATTGAAAAGAATACGGGCATGATCCATCTGCTCATGCAATTGGATATCGACATTATTATCATCCCGGATGATCCGGAGACTGGCCAGTATCTGGCGGTACAGGCTGGCCTTGAGATTGGAAAGCTGTTGTTTCTTCAGCGACTTGTTCTTTTTCAGTAAAAGCGCCTCGTCGAAATCGGTCATTTTGTCCAGGGCATCAAAAAGCTGGACCACTTTCAGGTCCTCGCTGGAGGAGTTCCGGCGGGCGTAGAGCTTAAAATTCCGCTTTTCGGACTTTTCCAGCGATTTTACCAGTTGAAATAATGCATCTGCGGAGCGGTTGGGCATCGTAATTCCTATTCTTTAAAATCCTTTACTGTATTGGGTTTCAGGCCAAATACCCTGCTTTAAATGGTGTAAAACCAGTCTTATTTTGATTTTATACACCCCCCTGTCTCAGGTAACTTTAGAAGGCAGGTTGTTTATTGATTTTACCAGCAAACAATACAAAAATAAGCAGCCTGCATTTTTATCACCGTAATATATCAATTTTCTATGTCTGCCGGAAAGATCCACATTTTTGATACTACTCTCCGGGATGGAGAGCAGGTACCTGGGTGCAAACTCAATACAAAAGAAAAGATCCATTTGGCGCTGGCCCTGGAAGAACTGGGTGTCGATATTATCGAAGCCGGTTTCCCGATCTCCTCACCCGGCGATTTCGAATCGGTCAAAGAGATATCGAAAGTGATCACCCGTGCTACGGTTTGCGGCCTGAGCCGTATTGTTGAAAAAGATATCGAGACCGCCGCCGAAGCCCTGAAAGGAGCCAAACGCCCCCGGATACATACCGGTATCGGCACCTCCGATTATCATATCAAGGGCAAATTCAATTCTACCCGCGAAGACATTCTCCAACGCGCCATCAACGGCGTACGCTATGCTAAAAATTTCGTGGATGATGTCGAGTTCTATGCCGAAGATGCGGGCCGCACCGATAATGAATTCCTGGCCCGCGTAGTAGAAGCTGTGATCAAAGCCGGTGCTACCGTGGTCAATATTCCCGACACCACCGGTTATTGTTTACCGCATCAATACGGCGAAAAGATCGCTTATCTTATTAATAATGTCCCCAACGTTGACAAGGCCATTCTCAGCTGTCATTGTCACAATGATCTTGGTCTGGCTACTGCCAATTCCATTGCAGGCGTGATCAATGGTGCAAGACAGATCGAATGTACGATCAATGGCCTGGGCGAAAGAGCCGGTAATACTTCTCTCGAAGAAGTGGTGATGATCATTAAGCAACACAAGGACCTCGGTTTTTATACCAATGTAGAAGCCAAACAATTGAACCCGCTGAGCCGTCAGGTATCGGACACTATGCGTATGCCGGTGCAACCGAACAAGGCAATCGTTGGCAGCAATGCCTTCTCCCACTCTTCCGGTATTCACCAGGATGGGTTTTTAAAAGATTCATTGACCTACGAGATCATCAACCCCGAAGAAGTAGGTGCCGATTCATCCAAAATCGTATTGACAGCCCGCAGCGGCAGAAGTGCGCTGGCTTATCGTTTCCAGAAACTGGGCTTCCAGTTCAACAGGAATGATGTGGATGTTTTATATAATGAATTCCTTAGCGTGGCAGACAGTAAGAAAGAAGTAGAAGACAAGGACCTCGATATACTCGCAAAACAATATCAATCAAAAGTTATAGCAGTTAACTAATATGGGAAAAACATTGTTTGATAAGATCTGGGAGAAACATGTCGTTAAAGAAATTGAAGACGGTCCTTCTGTATTATATATCGACAAACATTTTATTCATGAAGTAACAAGCCCGCAGGCTTTTACCGGGTTGAATAAAAGAGGCATCAAAGTTTTCCGTCCCCAACAGGTCGTAGCCACCGCTGATCATAATGTACCGACACTCGATCAGCATTTACCTATCAAAGAAGAACTGAGCCGTTTGCAGGTAGATGCCTTAAAAAAGAATTGCGCCGAACATGGTATCGAATTATATGGCCTTGGGCATCCCTTCCAGGGTATCGTGCATGTGATTGGACCCGAACTCGGAATCACACAACCCGGCATGACCATCGTTTGTGGTGATAGCCATACTTCCACCCACGGCGCTTTTGGTTCTATTGCGTTTGGTATCGGTACCAGCGAAGTGGAAATGGTATTTGCTTCGCAATGCTTATTGCAAAGCAAACCCAAACTGATGCGCGTAAATGTAGAGGGCAAGTTGAATAAAGGTGTAGTGAGCAAAGACATCATTCTTTATATCATTTCAAAAATATCCGCCAGTGGCGCTACCGGTTATGCGGTGGAATATGCAGGTTCTGCGATCCGCGATCTTTCCATGGAAGCCAGGATGACGATCTGCAATATGAGTATTGAAATGGGTGCCCGCTGCGGAATGATCGCACCGGATGAAACCACCTTCGATTATATCAAGGGAAGAAAATTTGCGCCGCAGGGCAAAGAGTGGGAAACCAAACTTGCTTACTGGAAAACATTGCAAAGCGATGCGGATGCGAAGTTCGATACCGAATTAAATATTAAGGCAGAAGATATCGAGCCCATGATCACGTATGGCACCAACCCGGGTATGGGTGTAGGTGTAACGGGGCATGTACCTTCCCTGAACGAGATCGATGAAAAAGAAAAAGCATCGTTCGAAAAATCATTGCACTACATGGGTCTCGAACCCGGTTTGAATATCAAAGGAAAGAAAGTCGATTATGTTTTTATTGGTAGCTGTACCAATTCAAGGATAGAAGATCTGCGGATGGTAGCTTCTTTTGTCAAAGGAAAAAAGAAAGCGGATAGTGTAGAAGTATGGATCGTTCCCGGCAGCAAGCAGGTGGAAAAACAGGCGATTGAAGAAGGTATCGATAAAATATTTGAAGAAGCCGGCTTTATCCTTCGCCAGCCGGGATGCAGCGCCTGCCTGGGTATGAATGAAGACAAAATTCCAGCCGGCAAATATTGCATCTCTACTTCCAACAGAAATTTTGAAGGAAGACAGGGCGCAGGCGCCCGCACTTTGTTAGCCAGCCCGCTGACAGCGGCGGCGGCTGCTATTACCGGGGTGGTAACAGATGTAAGAGAATTATTGAATTAAACATTATTAATCATGCAAGCAATACGCACGATACATAGCCGCTTTGTCCCTTTACAAATGGAAAACGTGGATACGGACCAGATCATCCCGGCCCGTTTCCTGAAAGCAACGACAAGAGATGGATTTGGAAAAAATCTTTTCCGCGACTGGCGCTATGAGAATGACGATGAAACAAAACCTAAAAAGGATTTTGTATTGAATCGGCCGCAATACAGCGGCGAGATACTGGTAGCCGGTAAAAATTTTGGCTGCGGATCTTCCCGTGAACACGCGGCCTGGTCCATTCTCGATTATGGTTTCCGTGCAGTGGTCTCCAGTTTCTATGCCGATATATTCAAGAACAATGCGTTGAACAACGGAGTGATCCCTATCCAGGTCACGGATGGATTTCTTCAAAAGATATTTGAACAGGATAACCAATCAACATTAAGTGTTGACCTGGAAAAACAAACCATCACGATCGATAAAACAGGTGAGACAGAAAAGTTTGATATCAATAATTATAAGAAGACCTGCTTGCTGAACGGATATGACGATATCGATTACCTGCTGAGCATTCGCAAGGAGATAGAAGAATTTGAAACAACCGAATAATATAAAGAAACAATGAAAACTAAAAAAAGGATAGCGGTCATAGAAGGCGACGGGATTGGTCCCGAAGTCACCCGTCAATCTATCCGTGTGCTGAACAGTATTGCCGAAGCGACCGGTCATGAATTTGACTTCGTGTATTGCCTGATGGGCGCCGATGCCATCGAGAAAACCGGTAATCCCCTCCCCGATGAAACGATCGAGATCTGTCTTAACAGCGATGCTATTTTATTTGGCGCTATCGGTCACCCGAAATATGATAATGACCCGACTGCCAAAGTAAGACCTGAACAGGGTTTACTGAAGCTAAGAAAATCATTACAACTGTTTGCGAATATCCGCCCGGTCAGCACATATCCTGCTTTAAGCTACCTGTCGCCATTAAAGCCGAAGAATATAGAAGGAGTTGATTTTGTCATTTTCCGTGAACTGACAGGCGGTATTTATTTTGGTAAAAAAGAATTAAGCGCCGATGGCTCACAGGCTATCGATGAATGCACCTATAACCGCGAGGAAATAGAGCGTGTAGCTCACCTGGCCTTCCAGTCAGCTCAGAAAAGAAGAAAGAAATTAACCCTGGTCGATAAAGCCAATGTACTGGAAACATCCAGGCTCTGGAGAAAAGTAGTACAGGAGATCGCCCCGCAATATGCAGATGTGGCCGTGGATTTCCTGTTTGTTGATAATGCCGCGATGCAGATCATTCTCAATCCCAAACAATTTGATGTGATCCTGACAGAAAATATGTTTGGCGATATCATCAGTGATGAGGCGAGTGTGATCACCGGTTCCTTAGGATTACTTCCTTCGGCTTCTATTGGCAAAGGCAGTGCGTTGTTTGAACCTATTCATGGTTCTTATCCGCAGGCCGCCGGTAAAGATATAGCCAACCCGCTGGGATCTATTCTTTCCACGGCCATGCTGCTCGATTATATCGGGTTAACGGCAGAAGCGGCCCTGGTAAAAGAGGCGGTCAACTGGTCTTTGCAAAATGGTTTTGTTACCAAAGACATTGACCCGGTGAATTTTTATTTCACCTCTACCATCGGCGAACTGATCTGTGATTATGTAAGTGGCAAGATACCGGGCTCGGTAAAGCAGGAGAATATTGAGTTGAGGAAATCGACAATCATATAATAATTATGAATTCATAATTCATAATTAAAAAACGATTCGAAAAGAAAAATCGGACAGAAGCTCTTTTTTTAAGAAAGCGGGTGTATATTTACGGTACATACATCCTTCATGTTGAACAGAAGAATACATAACATCATCTCTTTCGTAAGCACTATTATTATAGTCGTGGTGATTATTATTCCTGCAATACATGGAGGTGGAACTTGTATATAAAGTAAAAAATCAAAATACAAAAGACCCGCCTCCAAAAGGCGGGTCTTTTTTTTGCGCTAATAAATGTAAACAACTTAGTTCCCCCTCTGTGGAGGGGCTAGGAGGAGGCAAATGTCATATTATAACAACGATACGGTTATCTGGCTGAATGGTGAATTTGTAAAAGCTTCAGCTGCCAAAATGGATCTCTATAGCCAGAGCCTCCACTATGGCTATGCCGTATTTGAAGGTATCCGTTCTTACAGGACAGAGAATGGTGAGACAAGAATATTCAAGGCGCTGGAACATTATAACCGTTTGCACCGTTCCGCCTACCTGCTGAATATTCCTTATACCTGGACAGCCGAAGAACTGATACAGGCCAACTATGAAGTATTAAAAAGAAATGGTTTGCAGGATGCTTATATACGCCCCGTTGTCTACAGCCCGGCCAATATGAGTTTTGCCAAAAACACCGAATCATTTATCGTGATCGAAGCCTGGGAAATGCAGCCGTTTTTAGGAGATAAGTTATTAAAAGTAATGACCAGTTCCTTCGAACGGCCCAATCCAAAAGCATTTAAGATAGCAGCCAAAGCTACCGGTCATTATGTAAACTCGATACTCGCCAGCCAGGAAGCAAAAGCAAAAGGGTTTGATGAAGCATTGCTCAATGACATGAATGGATTTGTAGCAGAAGGACCCGGCGCGAATATATTCTTTGAAAAGGATGGCAAACTGATCACACCGGCAGAAGGAAATATCTTACCCGGTATCACCCGCACCACGGTTATGGAGATCAGTGCCGATCTGAATATTCCTGTAGAAGAAAAATTATTTACTACCGATGAGTTGAAACAGGCCGATGCCGTTTTCTATTGCGGTACCGCTGCGGAAATCATCGGCTGGGAAAGCCTCGACGGCACTCCTTTTAAAAAAGACTGGAATGATACAGCGAGCAAACTGATCCAGATAGCTTATAAAAGCAGGGTAATCGGGAATACGGAAAACAAGATATCAACTGGTATAAAGAAACAAGCGACTACGTTTAACTAAAAAGACATGTCAGAACTAAACAAATATTCAAAGACGATTACGCAGGACCCGACACAACCAGCCGCACAAGCCATGTTATATGGTATCGGGTTAACGGATGATGATCTGAAGAAAGCACAGGTTGGTATTGCCAGCATGGGCTACGATGGCAACACCTGCAATATGCACCTGAATGAATTGGCCAAAGTGATCAAGCAGGGTGTATGGGATAATGATCTCGTGGGATTGATCTTTAATACGATCGGCGTCAGTGACGGTATCAGCAATGGTACGGATGGCATGCGCTACTCACTGGTGAGCCGCGATATCATTGCCGATTCAATAGAAGCTGTTTGCGGCGCCCAATATTATGATGGACTGATCGCTGTTCCGGGGTGTGATAAAAACATGCCGGGTTCATTGATCGCTATGGGAAGATTGAATCGCCCTGCGATCATGGTGTATGGTGGCACGATCGCACCGGGTCATTACAAAGGTGAAGACCTGAACATCATTTCTTCTTTCGAAGCATTGGGAAAAAAGATTGCCGGCCAGTTGAATGATGAAGATTTCAAGGGCATCGTAATGAATAGTTGCCCCGGCGCCGGCGCCTGTGGCGGCATGTATACCGCCAATACAATGGCCAGCGCTATCGAAGCATTAGGCATGAGCCTTCCCTACTCTTCTTCCAATCCTGCACTGGGTGAAGACAAACAAAAAGAATGTGCAGCAGCGGGCAAAGCGATCCGCCTGTTGCTGGAAAAAGATATCAAGCCCTCCGATATCATGACACGTAAAGCATTTGAGAATGCGATTACTGTTATCATGGTACTCGGTGGAAGCACGAATGCCGTTCTGCACCTGATTGCGATGGCAAAAGCGGTAGATGTACCATTGACGCAGGATGATTTTCAAAAGATAAGTGATAAGATTCCTGTTCTGGCCGATTTCAAACCCTCTGGAAAATATCTCATGCAGGATCTGCATGAACATGGCGGTGTACCATCAGTAATGAAATATTTATTGCAACAGGGTCTGCTGCATGGCGATTGTTTGACAGTTACCGGTAAAACGGTTGCAGAGAATTTAGCAGGTGTTCCGGATTTGGATTTCAAGACACAAAAAATTATTTACCCGTTAGATCAACCATTAAAAGCGACGGGGCACCTGCAAATCCTGTATGGTAATCTGGCCGAGAACGGAAGTGTGGCAAAGATCTCCGGTAAGGAAGGAGAAAAATTTGTCGGACCTGCCCGTGTATTCGATGGTGAGAAAAAATTGATTGCAGGCATCCGCGATGGAAAAGTAAAACAGGGCGATGTGGTCGTTATAAAGAATGAGGGACCCAAAGGTGCACCGGGTATGCCGGAAATGCTGAAACCTACTTCTGCCATCATTGGTGCAGGATTGGGAAAATCAGTAGCGCTGATCACAGATGGCCGTTTTAGCGGAGGCACCCATGGATTTGTGGTCGGTCATATTACACCCGAAGCCTATGAAGGCGGGCTGATCGGATTGGTAGAAGATGATGATATCATTGAAATAGATACGGTGAACAATTCCATCAACCTGAAAGTAGATAAAGCAACAATCGAAGCCAGGAGAAAAAACTGGAAGCGACCAGCTTTAAAAGCAACAAAAGGAATTTTATTCAAATACGCACAGGTAGTAAAACCAGCCGACCAGGGCTGTGTAACCGATGAAGCATGAAATGGAATACAGAACTATATAATACCCGGCATTCATTTGTGTACCAGTATGGCGCAGCAATGATCGACTTACTGGATCCGGCATCTTTTGAAAAAATATTGGATCTCGGATGCGGTACCGGTGAACTGACCCAACAGATAAAAGAAAAAGGCGCCCTGGTTTCAGGGATCGATAGTTCGGTTGACATGATTGAAAAAGCAAAAGCGAATTACCCGTTGATACCGTTTGAGGTATTGAGTGCAACTGCTATGCCCTACGAGGAAACATTTGATGCTGTTTTTTCCAACGCTGTATTGCACTGGATACCGGAATATGAAATTGTAGCCCGGAATATTTATAAAGCGCTCAAGCCAGGAGGCAGATTTGTCGCAGAATTCGGAGGAAAAGATAATGTAGGAAATATTGTAAACGCCTTACAAGCGGCTTTTGAAAAAAGAGGATTGTCCTTTCAGAAGATCTGGTATTTCCCTTCCACCGCCGAATATGCTACGTTATTGGAAAAACAAGGGTTCCGGGTTTCGATGATCGCACACTTTGACCGGAAAACAGAATTATCAGATAATGATAAAGGAATGAGAGACTGGATCGAGATGTTTGGTAATAGTTTTTTCAAAAATAGTACGCCGGATCTGCGTAAAGAAATAATAGATGAAGCGGTCGCCAGCCTGAGAACGACTAATTACCAGGATGGAAAATGGTTTGCCGATTATAAAAGATTGCGGTTAAAAGCTACCAAATAAGAACAGGGAAGATCAATGACAAAAGATTATTTCATAGAACTGGCTGGATATAATGTATGGGCGAATGCGCAGGCTTGTTCCTGGTTGGAGAATATAACAGATGAGCAATGGGAGCAACCGGTGGTGAGCAGTTTTGGCAATATCGCGGCAACAGTTATACATATTGCCAATGCGGAAAAGATCTGGGTAGACCGAATGAATCTTGTCGAAGTAAATAAACAGGTTTGGCTCACATCTTTTAGTGGAACAAAAAAAGAAGCATTGGATCTATGGAGAAATGCTTCGCTGAACCTGGGTGCATTTATTACAGGATTCGATGAAAAAAAGCTGGAAACCGATTTACATTTTACCCGGCTCAATGGTGATTCATACGTGATGGCGTATTACCAGGTATTGGCACATATTTTAAATCATTCCACGTTTCATCGCGGACAAATCGTTACGATGCTGAGACAGGTAGGATTTACAGATATAACAACAACAGATATTACTCAGTACTTCAGAAAATAAAATAGTTATGGAAACTATTACAAGAACAAAGAAAGATAGCAAGATGGAACCCAAGTCAGAGATGCCTGGTCAGAACCCGGCGCAAATCACCGGAAGCCAGGCCGTGCTGGAAGCATTCCTGGCAGAGGGTGTGGAAACCATTTTTGGTTATCCCGGTGGTGCAATCATGCCGATCTATGATGCATTGTACGATTACAATGATAAACTGAAACATATTCTTGTGCGCCACGAACAAGGTGCCATTCATGCAGCGCAGGGTTTTGCAAGAGTATCCGGTAAACCCGGAGTTGTATTTGCAACCAGTGGCCCTGGTGCTACTAACCTTGTAACAGGATTGGCCGATGCCATGATCGATTCCACACCGGTGGTTTGTATTACCGGCCAGGTGTTTGCGCATTTACTCGGCACCGATGCCTTCCAGGAAACAGATGTGATCAATATCACTACACCTGTTACCAAATGGAATTACCAGGTAACAGATGCCACAGAGATTCCGGCTGTATTGGCCAAAGCATTTTATATCGCGAAAAGTGGTCGTCCCGGCCCGGTTGTGATCGATATCACCAAGAATGCGCAATTGCAAAAATTTGATTACAGCGGGTATGAAAAATGCGAACATATCAGGAGCTATCGCCCGAAACCTATTGTCAGAAAAGAGTATGTAAAAGAGGCGGCGAAACTGATCAATGAAGCGGAGAGACCTTTTATCGTATTCGGGCAGGGTGTCTTACTGGGAAAAGCGGAAAAAGAGTTTGCAAAGTTTGTAGAGAAATCAGGTATACCGGCTGCATGGACGATCATGGGTATGAGTGCGATACCTACCGATCACCCGCTCGGCGTGGGTATGCTGGGTATGCATGGAAATTATGGCCCCAATGTACTTACCAATGAATGTGATGTATTGATCGCAGTCGGTATGCGTTTCGATGATCGTGTTACGGGCCGGTTGGACAAATATGCAAAGCAAGCTAAAGTCATTCACCTGGATATCGATCCGGCCGAGATCGACAAAAATGTAAAAGCAACCGTTCCGGTCTGGGGTGATTGTAAAGAAACATTGCCGTTGCTGACAGAACTTATCGAACAAAAAGTATATCCTCAATGGCTGCAGCGTTTTAAAGATTTCCAGGAAAAAGAAGAAGAGAAAGTCATTCGGGAAGAAATGAATCCCAGCGGTGATATACTCACCATGGGTGAAGTCATAAAACATCTTAACGAATTGACCAGCGGCGATGCCATTATCGTTACCGATGTGGGGCAGCACCAGATGGTAGCCTGCCGCTATGCAAAAATGAATAAGTCGAATAGTAATATCACCAGTGGCGGATTAGGTACAATGGGGTATTCATTGCCTGCTGCTATTGGCGCCAAGTTCGGTGCACCGGAAAGAGAAGTCGTAGCAATTATTGGGGATGGTGGTTTTCAAATGACATTACAGGAACTGGGAACGATCATGCAGTTCAAACCGCATGTAAAGATCCTGATCCTTAACAACCAGTTCCTGGGCATGGTAAGACAATGGCAGCAACTGTTTCATGAAAAAAGATATTCGTTCGTGGATATTACCAGCCCTGATTTTGTACAGGTAGCCAAAGGATTTGGCATTGCAGGAAAAAGTATTTCCAAAAGAGAAGACCTGAGGACATCGCTGAAAGAAATGCTGGAACATGATGGCAGTTATCTGCTGGAAGTAATGGTAGGAAAAGAAAATAACGTATTTCCAATGGTGCCACAGGGTCGCGGGGTGGCGGAGATTGTGCTGAGCAGGGAAGAAGTTTAGAAATGTAAAATATTAAATGTAGAATGTAAAATGTAGAATGTAAAATGTAAAAGTGATTGTCGGAATAAGAAGCAGTTTTACACTTTACTGATCCTAAAGGATGAATAGACAAGAAAAAAGAATTTATTATCGGGGTGACAGTTTTACATTTTAGATTTTACATTCGACATTTTACATTTTCAAACCGATGATAACAGAAATAGCTCTTTTAAAAATCATACCGGGACAAGCTGCTGCTTTTGAGGAAGCTTTTATCAAAGCACAGGTGATCATTGAATCCATGCAGGGTTATATACAGCATGAATTGCAGCAATGCCTGGAAGAAGAGGATAAATATATGCTGGTCGTACGCTGGCGCACACTGGAAGACCATACGGTTGGTTTCCGGGAAAGCAAGGAATACAGGGAATGGAAAAGATTGTTACATCATTTTTACGATCCGTTCCCGGTTGTCGAACATTATAAAAGAATTTTTTAAACGTTTTTATGAATAAACAGGAATATACAATTACGGTTTACACAGAGAACCAGATCGGTTTGCTCAACCGTATTGCGATCATCTTTTCGCGCAGAAAGATCAATATCGAAAGCCTGAACACCTCTCCTTCGGAAGTAGACAGTGTACATCGCTTTACGATCGTGATCAATGAAACAGAAGATGTGGTGCGTAAACTTTGCCGCCAGATCGAAAAACAGGTAGAAGTATTGAAAGCCTATTACAACACACAGGAAGAAATTGTATGGCAGGAACTGGCGCTTTACAAAGTACCTACCGATATCATAGCAGAAGAAGTAAAAGTAGAACGTTTGTTGCGTGAGCATGGAGCCAAAGCGGTGGTGATCCGTAAAGACTATACGGTGTTTGAAGTAGCTGGTCACCGTGAAGAGACGGATAACCTGATCAAGGTACTGGAACCCTATGGCCTGATCGAATTTGTGCGCAGCGCCCGTGTAGCGATCATAAAAGACAGTGATGGCTTTCATGAAAAATTAAAGGAATTTGAAAGGCATCAGCCAGGCGAGAACGCTATCGAGAATGAATTTTTAGATCAAAACGAAAAAGTATTTTCTATGTGAATGGTCGATAGTCAATAGTGAATATTTCACTACAGCAGGCGCTATCACCATTGACTATTCATTATTCATAACAATATAGTAACCCAACATTATACAATTTAAAAACAGAAAAATGGCAAAATTAAACTTCGGCGGGGTGGAAGAAAATGTAGTGACAAGGGAAGAATTCCCGCTCAGCAAAGCACAACAAGTGTTAAAAAATGAAACCGTAGCAGTAATCGGCTATGGTGTTCAGGGTCCTGGCCAGGCATTGAACCAAAAAGACAATGGCATCAATGTAATCGTAGGTCAGCGTAAAAATTCCAAGACATGGGATAAGGCTGTGCGTGATGGATTCGTTCCCGGGGAAACCTTATTCGAGATCGAAGAAGCTTTGCAAAGAGGTACTATCATTTGCTACCTGCTGAGCGATGCGGCACAGATCGCCTTGTGGCCAACCGTAAAAAAGCATCTTACTCCTGGTAAGGCATTATATTTCTCTCATGGCTTTGGTATCACCTTCAATGAGCAAACAGGCATCACTCCTCCCAAAGATGTAGATGTGTTCCTGGTGGCACCAAAAGGAAGCGGTACTTCTTTACGCAGGATGTTCCTGCAAGGCCGTGGATTGAACAGCAGCTATGCTATCTACCAGGATGCAACAGGTAAAGCATTTGAAAGAGTAGTCGCATTAGGTATTGCGGTAGGTAGTGGTTATTTATTTGAAACCGACTTCAGGAAAGAAGTATACTCTGATCTTACCGGCGAAAGAGGAACATTGATGGGCGCTATCCAGGGAATCTTTGCCGCGCAGTACCAGGTGCTTCGTTCAAAAGGACACACTCCTTCTGAAGCATTCAATGAAACAGTAGAAGAATTAACTCAATCCCTGATGCCGTTGGTAGCTGAAAATGGTATGGACTGGATGTATGGCAACTGTTCCACTACCGCCCAGCGTGGTGCATTGGACTGGTGGAAAAAATTCAGGGATGCTACACTTCCTGTTTTTACTGAATTGTACGAAAGTGTTGCTACCGGTAAAGAATCACAACGTTCTATCGATTCCAACTCCCAGGCTGACTATCGTGAAAAACTGGAAGTGGAACTGAAAGAATTGCGTGAAAGTGAATTATGGCAGGCTGGTAAAACAGTAAGAAGTCTTCGCCCGGAAAATCAAAAACCGGAAGTAACTCCTGTTTCATCGTCTACCAAAGACACATTCAGACAACAAGCGCTGAAACCTGAGTCTATCTAATAAGAAGCAGAACAATGAATGAAGTTCATAATCATATAAAGAACGAAACAAAAGCTGTCTCTCAAGTCTCCCCCATCGGGGGAGATTTAGAGGGCGCTGTATTGGATTTTGCAGGAGCTGCTCAACGTCTCCAATCTGTAGTCAACAGGACCCCATTGCAGTTAAGCATAAACCTTTCGCGCCGGCACAACTGCAATGTTTACCTGAAACGTGAGGACCTGCAGGTTGTACGCTCGTATAAATTACGGGGCGCTTACAATATGATGAGCAGTTTGCCGCATGAGCAATTAAAGAATGGTGTGGTATGTGCGAGTGCAGGCAACCATGCCCAGGGATTTGCATTCAGCTGTAAAAAATTAAATGTGAAAGGCGTGGTATTCATGCCGATCATTACTCCCAAGCAAAAAGTGAATCAGACACAAATGTTTGGAGAGAATAATATCGAGATCAAACTCGTTGGTGACACCTTCGATGATTGTGCCATTGCCGCCAAGCAATATACAGAAGCAAATGGCATGACCTTTATTCCTCCTTTCGATGATTACCGTATCATGGAAGGCCAGGGAACTGTAGCAGTAGAGATCCTCGAAGATCTTTCCGATATCGATTATTTATTCGTGCCTGTTGGTGGTGGTGGTTTGTGTGCAGGAGTAGGCAGTTATTTCAAAATGTATTCTCCCAAAACAAAGATCATCGGGCTGGAACCCGAAGGAGCACCTTCTATGTTCGAAGCATTGAAAGAAGGTCATCCTGTTACCTTACCCAGCATCGAAAGATTTGTAGATGGCGCAGCAGTAAAACGGATCGGCGATCTTACATTCCCGATCTGTAAAGAAGTATTGGATGATATGCGGCTGGTACCGGAAGGAAAAATCTGTACCACAATCCTGAAATTATATAACGAAGAAGCTATTGTAGTAGAACCAGCCGGTGCTATGACCATTGCAGCGCTGGATGATTTTGCGAAGGAAATAAAAGGGAAAAATATCGTTTGTATCGTCAGTGGCAGTAACAACGATATCGACCGGATGCAGGAAATAAAAGAACGAAGCCTTCAATACGAAGGGTTAAAGCACTATTTCCTGATCAGTTTTGCACAACGCCCCGGGGCATTGAAAGAATTTGTATCGGATATACTCGGACCCACCGATGATATCACCCGTTTTGAATACATGCAAAAGACAGACAAAGAAAACGGCCCGGCCCTGGTAGGCATAGAACTACAGTCGAAAAAAGACTATGAATTGCTGATTCAGAAACTACAGGCGCGTCATATTATATATACCGAGCTCAATAAGAATGACACCCTGTTCGGGTATCTTGTTTAATTGATTATCCATCCTTTGAAAAGGTCGGTCCCGATGACAGATGACGGCCGGGAGATGGCAGTAGCCGAATATCCGCCATCCTCCATCCATCATTTGTCATCTATCCGGGTAACAATCTGAATTTCCGGGGGTTATATGTGGAAAATTCACCCCTCCAGATACCCGCAAAAAGCCGGAAATTTCGTATTTTCAAGCGTATTGTTTGCTGTATGCCCGGGCATGCCCGTTAACTATATTTTCTTAACTCAACGAATGTGAAACATGGTAAACAATACTGGTCTTTATGACCCATCCTTTGAACATGATGCCTGCGGAATCGGGTTTGTGGCAAACATTAAAGGAGGGAAATCCCACCAGATCATTTCTGACGCGCTGACCGTATTGGAAAATATGGAACACCGTGGTGCGTGTGGTTGTGAAAATAATACCGGCGATGGGGCTGGTATTATGATCCAGATGCCACATGAATTCTTCTTTGATGAATGCATCAAACTTGGTGTTCACCTTCCTTCCTTTGGTAAATATGGAGTAGGCGTTATTTTTTTCCCCAAACAAATCGGGCTGCGCGAAGAATGCCGCGAAATCTTTAACCGCACCGCGGAAAAACTGGGTCTTGAAATATTAGCCTATCGTAAAGTGCCTGTCAATACCGATGATATCGGGAAAACGGCTCTGAGCGTGGAGCCGGAAATGGAGCAGGTCTTCATTGCCTGCCCTGATCACATTTCAAATCCCGATGAATTTGAAAGAAAATTATTTGTGCTTCGCAATTATGCAAGCCATACGATTTTGAATACAGTAAAGAAAGATGAGATCGGTTTTTATATCGCCTCTCTTTCTTATAAAACGATCGTGTACAAAGGTCAGTTGACCAGCAACCAGGTACGCCGCTACTTTATCGATCTTGGCAATAAAAGAATGGTGAGCGCTTTTGGCCTGATCCATTCCCGTTTCGCTACCAATACATTCCCTTCCTGGAAACTCGCACAACCATTCCGCTTTATCGCGCACAATGGTGAGATCAACACCTTACAGGGCAACCTGAACTGGCTGAAAACAAGTGAAAAGAATTTTACCTCTCCCTATTTCAGCCGTGAAGAAATGGATATGCTGCTGCCGATCGTTACCAGCGGGCAAAGCGATTCTGCCTGCCTTGATAACATGATCGAATTGCTGGCACTTACCGGTCGTTCCTTACCACACGTGATGATGATGCTGATCCCCGAAGCATGGGATGGCAACGAACAAATGGATCCTGTCAAAAAAGCATTCTATGAATTTCACTCCGCTTTTATGGAACCCTGGGATGGACCTGCTTCCATTTCTTTCACTGATGGAAAGATCATTGGCGCTACCCTCGACAGAAACGGACTGAGACCCTCACGTTATTGCGTAACAACCGATGACCGTGTGATCATGGCATCTGAAACAGGTGTGTTACCGGTTGATCCTGCTACGATCAAGGAAAAAGGAAGATTACAACCCGGCAAAATGTTCGTGGTGGATATGGAACAGGGCAAGATCATCAGCGATGAAGAATTAAAGCAACAGATCTGTTCTCAAAAACCATATGCTGAATGGTTGAATAAATATAAAATACGGCTGGAAGAATTACCCGAACCAAGAGTGATGTTTACTCATTTGGAACATGACCAGGTATTCAAGTACCAGAAAGCATTCGGCTATACCACAGAAGATCTTGATAATATCATTGCTCCTATGGCGATCGATGGAAAAGAACCACTTGGCTCTATGGGTTCGGATACTCCGCTAGCCGTATTAAGCGATCAGCCGCAACACTTAAGCAGTTATTTCAAACAATTATTTGCACAGGTAACCAATCCCCCGATCGATCCTATCAGGGAAAGACTGGTTATGTCATTGGCGAGCTTTGCGGGCAATAACGGAAATCTTTTATCAGAAGATCCACTAACCTGTCATAGTGTGGCACTGAAACAGCCGATCCTTACCAATCATGAACTGGAAAAGATCAGGAGTATCGATACCGGTTTGTTCCAGGCGAAAACATTGCAATGTTATTTCAAAGCCGATGGCAAACCCGGTTCGTTAAAAACAGCGCTCGACCGTGTGTGCCGTTATGCAGTGGATGCAGTGGCAGATGGTTTTAAAGTATTGATCCTGCAGGACAGGGCGATCGATTCCGATCATGCTGCTATTCCTTCTTTGCTGGCAGTCTCTGCCGTTCACCACCATTTGATCCGCAAAGGTCTTCGCGGTGAAGTAGGCATTATCGTAGAAGCCGCCAGTTGCTGGGAAGTACATCACTTCGCCTGCCTGATCGCATTCGGTGCTACTGCTATCAATCCATATCTCGCCTTGTCTTCTATCCGCGATATGAAGGAAAGAGGCAAACTCGATACTACATTGACTGAAGAAGAACTGAAAAAGAATTATATCAAGGCCATCAATGATGGCTTATTGAAAGTATTCTCGAAAATGGGTATCTCCACCCTGCAATCTTACCAGGGTGCACAGATATTCGAGATACTTGGATTGAACAAAGATGTAGTAGATAAATATTTCACCGGTGCTACATCAAGAATTGAAGGCATGGGATTGGATGAGATCGCAAAAGAAAATCTTGCCAAGCATTATTTCGCTTTCAATAAAAAAGATATACCGGTTGATCGCCTGCTGGTTGGTGGTGTTTACCAATGGAAACGCAAAGGTGAATTCCATTTATTCAACCCGCAAACGATCCACCTGTTGCAGTATTCAACAAAGATGAATGACTATGCAACATTCAAAAAATATTCAAAACTGGTCAATGACCAAGGCGAAAAAGCCTGCACTTTGCGCAGTCTTCTTGAATTTAAAAAGACAAGACCTTCTATTTCACTGGAAGAAGTAGAGCCGGCGGAAAATATTTACAAGCGTTTTGCTACCGGGGCTATGAGCTTTGGTTCCATTTCATGGGAAGCACATACTACACTCGCTATTGCTATGAATCGCCTGGGCGGTAAAAGCAATACCGGTGAAGGCGGTGAAGATGAAAGAAGATATGAGCCACTCGCGAATGGAGATTCCATGCGCAGTTCCATCAAACAGGTAGCCAGTGCAAGATTTGGCGTGACCAGCCTCTATCTTACCGAAGCAGATGAATTACAAATAAAAATGGCGCAGGGTGCCAAGCCTGGTGAAGGTGGACAGTTACCTGGTCATAAAGTAGACGAATGGATCGGTAAAACCCGTCACTCTACTCCGGGCGTGGGTCTTATTTCTCCTCCACCACACCATGATATTTATTCTATTGAGGATCTCGCTCAATTGATCTTTGATCTGAAGAATGCCAACCGCAAAGCAAGGATCAGTGTAAAACTGGTGAGCAAGGCCGGCGTAGGAACGATCGCCGCAGGTGTTACCAAAGCAAAGGCTGATGTTGTATTGATCGCAGGTCATGATGGTGGCACCGGTGCTTCACCGATCTCTTCGATCCGCCACGCTGGTCTGCCCTGGGAACTGGGCCTGGCTGAAACACACCAGACATTGGTTAAAAATAAATTGCGCAGCCGTGTAGTCGTACAGGCAGATGGACAAATGAAAACAGGGCGTGATATCGCCGTTGCTGCCTTATTGGGAGCGGAAGAATGGGGTATTGCCACTGCAGCACTGGTGGTAGAAGGTTGCATCATGATGCGCAAATGCCATTTGAATACCTGCCCTGTTGGTGTGGCCACGCAGGATCCTGAACTGAGAAAGCGTTTTTCCGGTAATGCCGATCATGTGGTCAACTTCTTCAAATTTATCGTGGAAGAGTTGAGAGAGATCATGGCGGAACTCGGATTCAAAACTGTCAATGAAATGGTTGGCCAGGTAGAGAACCTGCAAACAAGAGAGAATATCAAACATTGGAAATACAGCAAACTCGATCTGTCCCCGATCTTGTATAAAGAACCTTCTTCTGCTTACATGAGTTTATATTGTACAGAAGCGCAGGATCACGGTATCGACCAGGTGCTGGATTGGAAATTGATGGAGGCAGCCAAACCTGCTATTGAAACACAACAAAAAGTAAGAGCTGAATTCAAGATCATCAATACAGATCGTACAGCCGGTACTATCCTTTCCAACGAGATCACGAAAAAATATAAAGGCGCTGGTTTGCCGGATGATACCATTCACTTTATATTCAAAGGAACAGCTGGACAAAGTTTTGGCGCCTTTAATACAAAAGGCGTAACGCTGGAACTCGAAGGCGATGCCAATGATTATTTTGGCAAAGGGTTGAGCGGTGCCAGGCTGATCATCTACCCGCCTAAGAATGCATTATTTGTGCCCGAAGAGAACAGTCTTATCGGTAACGTGGCCTTCTATGGCGCTACCAGTGGCGAAGCATTTATCCGTGGTAAAGCAGGCGAACGTTTTGGTGTACGTAATTCCGGGGCCAATGTAGTAGTGGAAGGTGTGGGTGATCATGGTTGCGAATACATGACAGGAGGAAGAGTGATTATCCTCGGTGATGCGGGTCGCAATTTTGCTGCGGGCATGAGTGGCGGTATCGCTTATGTATATGATGTAAAAGGAAAATTCAAGGAGAATTGCAATATTGAAATGGTGGATCTTGATACCTGTGGTATCGATGACAAGAACGAGATCTTTACCATGATCCAGAAACATTTTGAATATACAGGAAGCAGCGTGGCGAAATTTGTTCTCGACGATCTGGATAACCAGTTGAAGAATTTTGTCAAAGTATTCCCAAGAGACTATAAGAAAGTATTATTGTCACAGAAGTTGAAGACAGAAGTGACAAAATAAGGTTGAAGGGTTTAATAGTAAAGGTTTAAGCGTTCGCCAACAGGGATCAGCATTAAACCCTTAAATTTTAAACTATAACTAACTACTATAACTGTTAAAGAAAAAATTAATGGGTAAGCCAACAGGGTTTCAAGAATTTACCAGGGAATTACCGGGGAAAAAACCGGTAGATCAGCGGTTGCATAACTATAACGAGTTTGTGGAACGGTTCAGTGATCAGAAGCTGAATGAACAATCTGCGCGTTGCATGGATTGTGGCGTACCTTTTTGCCATAGTGGTTGCCCGCTGGGAAATATCATTCCTGAATTTAATGATGCTGTATACCGCAAGGATTGGAAAGAAGCTTATGATGTGCTTTCTTCTACGAATAATTTTCCTGAATTCACCGGCCGCATCTGCCCGGCGCCCTGCGAATCATCCTGTGTACTGGGTATCAACCAGCCGCCGGTGGCTATCGAAGAGATCGAAAAACATATTATAGAGATCGCTTTTGAAAAAGGATTGGTAAATCCACACAAACCGAATCTCCGTTCCGGCAAAAAAGTAGCCGTGATAGGTTCAGGTCCTGCGGGACTGGCAGCCGCTGCGCAATTGAACTATGCGGGCCATGCAGTTACTGTATTTGAAAGAGATGATAAACCCGGCGGTTTGTTGCGATATGGTATTCCTGACTTCAAACTGGAAAAATGGGTAGTGGAAAGAAGGATCAAATTAATGGAAGAAGAAGGTGTCAGCTTCCTCTGCAATTCAAATGTGGGGGTGAATGTCAATATCAATGATTTGCTGAGAGAGTATAGTGCGATCGTACTGGCAGGTGGCTCCACTGTTCCGCGTGACCTGACTATTCCCGGGCGTGAATTGAAAGGCATTCATTTCGCTATGCAATTTCTGAAACAACAGAACAAAAGGGTATCGGGACTTGATCCGTTCGCCAACCCTGCTATAGAAAGTAATATCTATCCTGATGCTATCATGGCTACGGATAAAAATGTGGTCGTCATTGGTGGTGGTGATACGGGTTCGGATTGCGTAGGAACTTCAAATCGTCATGGTGCAAAATCAATCACGCAATTTGAATTATTACCAAAGCCGCCGGAAGACAGGGCATCATATATGCCATGGCCCACTTACCCGATGGTATTGAAAACAACTTCATCGCATGAGGAAGGTTGCGAAAGGCAATGGGCCACGGCTACAAAAGAATTTATTGGCGATGAAAAAGGGAATCTGAAGGCATTGAAGATCGTTGACCTGGTATGGAAAGCATCTTCGGAGGGCAAGCCTGCGCATTTTGAAGAAATGCCGGGTAGTGAAAAAGTGATTCCCTGCGAGTTGGCATTGCTCGCAATGGGTTTCCTTCATCCGGAACAAAACGGGTTACTTGATCTGCTGAATATTGAAAAAGACGAGCGCGGGAATGTAAAGACTTCTGAAAAGAACTACCAGACGAATCTGCAGAAAATATTCGCCGCTGGTGATGTAAGACGTGGCCAGTCATTGGTGGTATGGGCCATCAGCGAAGGAAGGGAATGTGCAAGAAAAGTAGACGAATTTCTGAATAATATCTCCGTCCTGGAATCAAGGGATGCATCCTTGCAGTTTACGGTAGCCTGACGACATCTTTTATAGGGCATAAAAAGGCACTTATTGATAGTGATTTACAGTCACTCGATAAGTGCCTTTTTTATATCATTTTTTTTATATATGATTTCTTTATTTACGGGATTTAGGGTAATTCTGACCTGATTCGGGGTTTAAGGAAAATCAGCTGCCTTACTCATTCATTTACAGTTTTTTAGATACATGAGACCTAGTCATGATATGGCCAAGGCAAAACATTTTTGCATTTCAAACATATAATAAAATTAAATTATTTAATGTTTTTTAAGCAAAATGATTGAAAAATTTCTAATAATGATAGAAAAATTAACAAACTAACAACTGTTACAGCTTTAAGTATGTATTTTTAATTCGATAGAAACAAATAATAATAATTTATAATTCTTCACCTTAAAACGTTAATGCTAATGAGTAAAGTAACAGCAAAACAAATTGCCCCATTCCTGGTGCTGGCTGTTGTAGCGATTGCTGCAATCTTCGTGAAGCCTGTTCTTGATTATCCGGATTCGACCAAGTATAATCAGGCAGACATTGCATGGATCATTGTAGCAACTGCTTTGGTATTTTTAATGACCCCGGGCCTTGCATTTTTTTATGGTGGCATGGTACACAGAAAAAATGTGATCTCAACAATGATCAAAAGTGTAGTAGCTGCAGGCGTAGTAAGTGTACTTTGGATATGTTTTGGTTACAGTCTGTGCTTTGGTAACGACATTGGTGGTTTCATTGGCGATCCCACTACCCATCTTTTCTTCAAGGGCGTCAATTCATCTGAACCATGGGTCGGAGCTCCCACGATCCCTAAAACATTATTCTCTTTGTTCCAGTTAATGTTCGCGATCATTACACCTGGTCTCGTAGTTGGAGCTGTGGCCGAAAGAATCCGCTTTACTTCTTACATTCTCTTCATTGTTCTATTCGCCACACTGGTGTATGCTCCATTGGCACACTGGAGCTGGCACCCCGATGGTTTCCTGTTTAAAATGGGAGCACTCGATTTCGCCGGAGGTACTGTTGTACATATCTCTGCCGGCTGTGCAGCTTTAGCAGGTGTATTGGTATTAAAACGCCGTCGTTCGCATATCGAGCATAAAGAAATTCCACCTGCAAATATTCCTTATGTATTGATCGGAACAGGTTTGCTCTGGTTTGGATGGTTTGGTTTCAATGCCGGCTCTGCATTGGGCGCGAACGCTCTTTCAGTATCTGCATTTGCCACCACAAATACCGCTGCTGCCGCTGCCGGTCTTAGCTGGATGTTCTTCGATGTAGCAAGAGGTAAAAAACCTTCTGTACTTGCTTTCTGTATCGGTGCAGTAGTTGGTCTTGTTGCTATCACCCCGGCTGCAGGTTTTGTAGCAATACCACAAAGTATTTTTATCGGTGTAATAGCTGCTATCATTTCCAATCTTGTTGTTTATTTCAAACAAAAGACCACTCTCGATGATACCCTCGATGTATTCCCTTGTCATGGTATAGGTGGTATGGTAGGCATGCTGATGACCGGTATTTTCGCTACCAAGACTGTAAACGGCGCAGGTGCAGACGGCTGGTGGTATGGAAACGCTTCTTTCTTCTTTATCCAGTTAAAAGCAATGGCCATTGCAGTAGGCTATAGCTTTATCGTTTCTTTCCTCATCTTTAAATTCATCAACCTGATCCTTCCTTTAAGAGTTAGCTCTTCAGAAGAAGAAGAAGGTTTGGATGCAAGCCAGCACAACGAGAAATACCTCCAGGGTACTTTGCTGGTAACAAACAACGGAGCTGTAGAAGAGAAAGTCATTAATTAAGATACATATTATACTTTACGAAGAGCGATTATTGCTGTAATCGCTCTTCGTAAAATTTTAAGTACATATAAATTGCCGGCTTGTCGCCCTAATCAATCCGGATCCAGCCATTCTATATAACGGATCATCACCGGCAATCAACAAGCAATCACCCGAACATTCACATAGACTTTTAATAACGAGATCGCTTTGCCAGTAAAGTATTGAGGATAGAAAAGTGTACGGCTTCCTTTTCCATCTTCATACGATCATTTATCAGTATCAATTATTTGTAACTCTTAAAACATCCTAACATGTTAAAAAAAGTCTCACTAACTGCCATCGCATTATTATCAATTTATGTGGCCTTCTCCCAGGACTCCACTGCTGAAAAGCCGAAACCCGTCATCTCCGGAAGCATTGATGCCTATTACAGGTATAATTTTCAAAATGCCAAGAATGAGGGACATTTAAATAACTACACCAGTTTTACTAATTCTCAAAATTCATTCGAACTGGGCATGGCTTCCGTAAAAATTGATTATACAACAGGGAAGGTAACAGGTGTATTGGACCTGGGATTTGGAAAAAGAGCTGAGGAATTTTCTTATACTGATGTTCATACAGTACTGGACGGCAATGGCGACCCGACAACTGCCCCTACTCTGCTGGCAGCAGTAAAACAAGGGTATGTTAGCTATGCTCCTTCCGATAAAGTAAAACTAACACTGGGCAAATGGGGTACACACGTTGGTTATGAATTACTCGATCCGCAGTTTAACCGTAATTATAGTATGAGCTATATGTTTTCTTATGGACCTTTCTCTCATACTGGTTTAAAAGCTGATTTCACATTAAGCAGCCATTTCGGGGCTATGGTTGGTATCACTAACCCGACTGACTATGCATCTTTTTCTTTTGGAAAAAAATTCGGTATCGCACAGGTGAGCGCTACGTTTGACAAGATCAGCGCCTATCTGAACTGGGTTGGCGGTAAAGACTTTGATGATAATGTGTCTCATCAGCTTGGTTTGACTGCTGTTGGCAAAGTGAGTGATAAATTCAGCATTGGTTATGATGGCACTGTTAAGATGGTCAAACCTTCCGGCGGTTCATCTGATTCATGGTGGGGTTCTGCTCTTTACTTCAATTTCGATCCATCTTCTGTATTTGGCCTGACGGTAAGAGGAGAATATTTTGATGATAAAAAAGGAGTTGCTGGTTTTGGCACCTCCTTGTTTGATGCTACACTTTCTCTTAATATCAAACCAACAGAATACCTGACAATAATTCCTGAGTTCCGTTTGGATTCTTCTAAAGATCCATTGTTCTATAAGAACTCGGACATCGGCATTCCAAGCGAGAAAAGTACAGGTACTTTCCTGCTGGCAGCGATTGTACACTTCTAATAAAGAGTGAGTTAAGAAACAGATAAACGAGCTTTAGGATAGAGTGAACGTTCCAACTGATTACCCTCGAACACGGATTAATTGAAACGCAAGATCGTTGACAATTAACATGAAACCGCCCCCGTAGTAAGGGCGGTTTCATCATTTAAGAAAGAAGGCTTATTACACAGAGAATTTCTATGACCAATATATCTTTTAATTGAGGGCAAATATTTACTACAGTCGTAAGCCTTTTTTGAATTTTTTAAATCTCCGCTACGCCGAATTCCTCCCCGCATTGATAATTCCAAAAGAACAGCGCATTGCCAGTTTTTCATACACCGTTTTCATCGGTGCCTGGGCCGCTGATTGCTCTTCCATTTCCCTGATCTTGGTCAGCGCATATTGCTGGATAGTCACCAGGGGTAATACGATCCGTTCTCTTGTAATAATCGACAATTGCTCCACCGGGTAATCGGCCATCAGCCCGCTATGACCCGTTAACCTGTTCAGGTAATGACGCGTCAATTCAAATTCGTTAAAGATCATATGCCATATTTCACCAAATTGTTTATGCTTGCCGAGGTAAGCTGTCAATGGGAAAAATGATTTCATCATCGCCATCTCACAATTATCGATCAATGTCCGGAAGAATAAAGAATCCTTGTACAATTGTTGCAAAGCGTTGAATTTGCCCTGCTCTTCACTTTTCTTCAACGCTGATCCTACCCCATAAAAACCGGGCACGTTTTGTTTTAACTGGCTCCAGGAACCGGCAAAAGGTATCGCCCGCAGGTCCTTCAATGCTAATGAAGAAGAACCACCGCGTTTGGCAGGACGGCTGCCGATATTTGTTTCACTGTAAAACCGCAACGGGCTTGCATGCAATAAATAATCCGTGAGATAAGGATGATCCCGCAATTCTATATACGCTTCAAATCCTGCCTGTGCCAGTTCATACAAAAGGCTTTCCTCCTTTTCTGTCAGTGTAATATCGCGCGAAGAAAACAACTCATTTGTTACACCGGCATTGATCAGTTGCTCGATATTATATTGCGCTGCATCAGGCGTACCAAAGTTGGAACTTACTGTTTGTCCCTGGATCGTCAACTGTATCTCTTTGTTAGAGATATTTTGTCCCATCGAAGCATAAAACTTGTGCGTTTTACCACCGCCCCTCGATGGAGGACCACCCCTGCCATCGAAGAAGATCACATCGATGCTATATTCCCGTGAGATGGCTGTCAGCTCTTCTTTTGCTTTAAAAATGCCCCAGTTGGCCATCAGGTAGCCCCCATCTTTTGTACCATCCGAAAAACCGAGCATGATCGTCTGCCGGTGCTTACGGCGTTCCAGGTGTTTACGATAAACAGGATTGGTGTATAGTGTGCGCATTACATCCGCTGCTGCCTGCAAATCATCGATCGTTTCAAACAACGGAACGATATCGATATTCATTTCTTCTTCCTTCCAGCCATTCAACAAAAACAGGGCATAGACTTCCATCGCATTGAGTGCGCTGGTGCAATGACTGATGATATAACGGTTACAACCTTCTTCTCCATTGTATTGTTGAATTCTCTCAACAGCAGTAATGCTTTTCAATGTATCCTTATAAATATCGGCATTCAATATTTCGGGATCAACTGCTTTATGGATCGATGTTAAGAGTTCTATTTTTTTATCGTCAGCTAAAGAAGGATAATCAGCCGGCAGTACTCCTTTCTCCGATAAGGCATCAAATAACTGGGCATGCACGGAGCTATCCTGCCTGATATCCAGCGACGCAAAATGCAAACCAAATACTTCGATCTTATTGATAAGGCTGTTCACCAGGTGCAGGAACAATCCATTATGCTGGTGGATGACTTTCTGCCGGATCAACTCGAGTGTTTGCAGGATCTCTTCTTTTGAAAGTGTTGTTTTTTGACCGGGTATAAAAATGTTATTATAGAGTTTTACTTCCAGCTCGGCCAGCAATACATCCACGCCTTCGAAGGTCAGCCGGCGTTTCAGGCGGCGGACATCGAGATAATAACATTTAATGATACTGCTGCGCAAGGCGTCTGCCACCTGGATAGTGATATCACTTGTAACAAAAGGATTGCCATCCCTGTCACCACCCGGCCAGAAACCCATACGGATAACAGGATTGTGTTTATCGATCACATCCGGCATTTGATTCTTGATGCCGGTAACGATCCGGCCGGCCGCTGTATAAAAAACATTTTCCAGGTACCAGATCAGGCTTACCGCTTCATCATAAGGAGAAGGCTTTTGTTTTTTAAAGAACGGTGTTTTGCCTAATTGCTGCAGGTAGATATTGACAAGACTGGTATTGTTTTCCGACAATGCTTTGGAGAGATCATTGATGATCCCCAGTACAGGCCCGGGATAAAACTGGGTAGGATGCGCGGTCAGGACCAGCATGACAGAAAATTCTTTCAGCTTTTCAGCAAGCTCTTCCTGTTTGTTTCCCTGGATGATCTCCGATTCAAGGTGCTTGAGTGTGCCCACACCATTGAAATCATGGATATCGCGGAATGCGGCATCTTCCAGCGCGTCGAATAATACGACCTGGCGCTCTACGTACTGAACAAACCGGAATAAAAGGTCTGTTCTGTCCTTTTCATTGATATACGAAGTGTGCTTTCCGAAAAAATCCTCGATGATGCTGATAGGGCTCAAATTTTTCTTGTATCCTTCTTCGCAATTATTGGAAAGAAGAGAAAGAAGAATTCCCGTTTTTTCGATGCGGTGAAAAGGAAGTGAGGTGAACAAGCTGTTGTAAAGCTGGAACCGTATGCCTACTTCGTTTCTGAACTGTTGCAGAGCCCTGTTTGAATGTTGATCCATGAGTTAATGTTAAATAATAATGATTGATGCGGGCCAGGCATGCAATCTGTGAATGAAAATAAACCTTTTCGGTCAATTAGAACACAGATGAGACGGATTTAGCTGTTGATCGATGTGGCAAGAGCCAGTTGAGTAAACCCATATTCATACCATCGTGTACTAACAAAAAAAGCTCCCCGCCAAGGCGGAGAGCTTATATCTTTTTAAGAGTTTAAATCTTATCAGGATTTGGCTTCTGTATTCGCCTCTTCGGTTTTTGCCTCTGTCTTCTTCGAAGAAGAACCACTGCGGCTACGACGCGTCTTCTTGGCGCCTTCCTTCGCTTCACCCTTACCCTTACCATAAATCTCATTGAAGTCAACGAGTTCGATCAACGCTTGTTCAGCATTGTCACCAACACGTGCTCCTAATTTGATAATGCGGGTATAACCACCGGGACGGCCACCGATCTTCTCAGCTACTGTTCCGAATAATTCTTTGATCGCTTCTTTATCCTGCAGGTAGCTGAACACCACACGACGCTGGTGCGTAGTATTGGTTTTACCTTTCGTGATCAGGGGTTCTACATAAGTGCGCAAAGCTTTCGCTTTGGCAACTGTAGTAACGATCTTTTTGTACTGGATCAGCTGACAGGCCAGGTTGCTGAGCAACGCTTCCCTGTGGGCTTTGGTCCTGCTTAGATTTTTTACTTTGTCTCCGTGACGCATGACATTTTAATTTGATGATTTGACAATTTGAAGATTTGGAAATGAATACGCTGATTCAACCCTGTTTCTCCAATAATCAAATCTGTTACTAATATTCGATCGTACCGTGTCAGGAATTACGATCTACTCTGTTTAAAATAATTATTCTTCTTCTGAAGTGGCTACATCATCCCATTACCAAATCAGCACATCTCCAAATTAACTATAGCTCATCTGCATCGACGCCGAGCTTCTGCAGATCCATTCCGAAATGCAGGCCTCTTTCTGTCAATACCTGCTCGATCTCAGCCAGTGATTTCTGACCGAAGTTGCGGAATTTCATCAGGTCTTCCTGTTCGTACTGAACCAGTTCGCTCAGGGAGTTGATCTTCGCTGCTTTCAGGCAATTGAAGGCGCGTACGGAAAGATCGAGGTCTTCCAATGGCGTTTTCAATACCTTCCGCAGTTGCAATGTCTGCTCATCAACCAGGTCTTCTTTCTTTTCTTCTTTATTATCGAAGGTGATATTCTCATCAGTGATGATCATCAGGTGCTGGATCAGTATCCTTGAAGCTTGTTTAACAGCTTCTTCAGGATGAATGGTACCATCGGTAGAAACTTCCATGATCAGTTTCTCATAATCCGTCCGTTGTTCCACCCGGGTATTCTCGATCGTGTATTTCACATTCTTGATCGGAGTGAAAATAGAATCGATCGGGATATAACCTAAAGGAGCATCCTTTGGTTTGTTATCTTCTGCAGGAACGTAGCCGCGACCTTTACCGATCGTCAGTTCGATATCCATTTTTGCAGAAGAATCCAGTGTGCAGATCAACAGGTCGGGGTTCATGATCTGCAGGGAATGAGTACCCTCACCGATCATACCCGCTGTGAATTCAGTTCTATTTTTCAATGACAACATGATCTTTTCATTTGCCACTTCGTGATCAACGATCTTCTTGAAACGAACCTGTTTCAGGTTCAGGAAAATTTCCACCACATCTTCGCTCACCCCTTTCATGGTAGCAAATTCATGCTCCACGCCTTCAATCTTTACACCAACGATCGCATAGCCTTCCAATGAATTCAGTAAAACACGGCGTAATGCATTACCGATGGTTACTCCGTAACCTGGCTCCAGCGGACGAAACTCGAACTGAGCTTCGAAATCTGTAGCCTTTTGCAGGATGATTTTATCCGGCTTCTGGAAATTTAAAATGGCCATATTTGTTTGAGATTTAAATTTTAAAATTAAGATCAGGCAGTACGCTTATTTGCTGTACAACTCTACGATCAGCTGTTCCTTGATATTCTCAGGAACACTTTCTCTTTCAGGATAGGTAATGAATGTTCCCTTGAACTCTGTTTCATTCCAGTCCAGCCAGTTGAATTTCGGGTTTTTGCCGCGAACTACGCTGGTGATAGAAGTTCTGCCTTTGCTGCCTTCCTTTATAGTAACAACGTCGCCTGGTTTTAGTTGATAAGAGGGGACGTTGAGCACTTCGCCGTTTACTTCGATGTGCTTATGGCTCACCAATTGGCGGGCAGCAGGACGGGAAGGAGCGATACCCATGCGGAAGATGGCATTATCCAAACGTGCTTCCAGCAATTTGATCAGGTTTTCACCTGTCACACCTTTACGGCGGGCTGCTTCTTCGAATGTTTTGCGGAATTGTTTTTCCAAAACACCGTAAGTGTATTTGGCTTTTTGCTTTTCGCGGAGCTGAAGGGCATATTCACCCAGCGTTTTACGCTTGCGCTGTGCGCCATGCATTCCGGGAGGGTTGCTGTTTTTACCCAACCATTTACCATTGCCTAAGATAGGCTCCCCGAAAATACGGGAGATCTTGGTCTTTGGACCAGTGTAACGTGCCATAGTTTTTATTCATTTCGATTTTTTTTGTAACGGTGCTACGATCGGTAAAAAATCGTAAAAAATTAATCGGGCACCCTTTGTTAAAATGAAACCAAATTGGCTCAATATGTATGTCAGTTATAAGTGTTGGATCTTGAGTGTTAAGTTTTAGGTTATGATAACTTAAAACTTAACATCTAGCACTTTAAACCATTAAACGCGTCTTTTCTTCGGTGGACGGCAACCATTGTGTGGGAGCGGGGTCACATCCTTGATCATTACGACTTCGATACCATTTTGAGAAAGGGAACGGA
>CAMLGR010000009.1 GCA_946479615.1 uncultured Bacteroidota bacterium
AGGAGGTACGAAGAGGAGTTGTGATCGCTACACAAAGAAAAGATCTGCAGATCAAGGCAGGCGATTGCGATATTGCCAAACCGAGGCTTGAACCGAAGTATATTACCTGCGATGGCCTTTCCTATACATTTACACATCCAAGCAATCCATTGATCAATACCTATTACTGGGAATTTGGTGATCCTGTCAGTGGGAATAATACTTCGGCCGATCAGAATCCAACACATGCTTTTTCCGCAGCGGGTTCTTATGTGATCAAACTTGTTACCAACCGCAACCAGGATTGCTCGGATTCAACTACTGCACAGGTAGAAGTATGGCCCGGTTTTTTTCCTGCCTTTACTTCCAGCGGTATTTGTATTACCAATCCTGTATTATTCACCGACGGAACGACTACCAATTATGGTGTAGTCGATTCCTGGAAATGGGATTTCGGTGATATCGGTGCACTTGATGTTTCATCTGTAAAGAATCCGGCTTATACATATTTAACTACCGGAATAAAAGATGTAAGACTGATCGTTACCAATAGCAAAGGATGTATCGATACATTGGTCAAACCTGTGACTGTGATTGATAAACCGCCGATCACACTTGGTTTTATCGATACACTGATCTGTGTACCTGATGCAGTGCAACTCCAGGCTTCCGGTACCGGCACTTTCAGCTGGACCCCTTTGACCAATATCCTCAATGCAAATACAGGAACACCTACTGTGAACCCTACCACAACTACCGAATATACGGTGCATCTCGATCTGCAAGGCTGTGTTAATGAAGAAAAGGTAACGGTAAGAGTAGTAAGATTTGTTACGCTGGAAGAAATGGACGATACCATTATTTGTAAAACAGATGCCGCTCAGCTTATTGTTAACAGCGATGGATTGCATTATCAATGGACCCCCGCTGCCTCATTGAATGATGCAACAGCGCAGAACCCGGTAGCGATCTCGGGTAATTCAGATATTTATCATGTGATAGCAACGATCGGAAGCTGCAGGGCAGAAAAAGATATTACGGTGACAGCGATTCCATACCCGGTTGCTAATGCGGGTCCTGATAGCATTATTTGTTACAACACACCAGCATTTCTTCATGGCGTACATGATGGCAGCACATTTAGCTGGACACCAACCAGTACATTGACAAACCCCGCTACGCTGAACCCGGTTGCCCATCCGGTATTGCCAAGCACTTCTTATATCTTAACATCCTTTGATACGAAAGGATGCCCAAAACCCGGTCGTGATACAGTAGTTATTACACAACGACCGAGGATCCGTGCATTTGCCGGGCGTGACACGATGGTGATCGTCAATCAACCCTTACAATTCAATGCCGAAGGTGGCATTGCCTATACATGGTCGCCGGCGATGGGGTTGAATGACCCGGGTATTCAAAACCCGGTTGGCATATATAGCGCCGAGATCGACAGCATCCGCTATATGGTCAAAGCCTTTAACGACATTGGTTGTTATGATTCTGCCTTTATAAAAGTGACCATATTCAAAACAAATCCTTATGTTTTTGTGCCATCTGCTTTTACTCCAAACGGTGATGGATTGAATGATATCGTATGGCCAACAGCCGTTGGTGTCAAACAGATCAATTATTTCCGCATCTTCAACCGCTGGGGGCAGATGGTATTCAACACAACAACCAACGGCAAAGGGTGGGACGGCAAGATCAATGGCGCTTCGCAAGGAAGCAATGTGTATGTGTGGATGGTGAGTGCAGTTGATTATCTAAACAAACCTATTTTCCTGAAAGGAACGGTGACGTTGATCAGGTAATGTTTTCCCATTTTATGTTTGCGACTATATTATTTCTGAAAGATGATCTAATAGAACACGGATGGCACAGATGAACGGATACAAGACAGATACGTGTTTGAATAATCAATATAAATTCGTTCATCTGCATCATCCGTGCTTATTCTGCATTTACATAATACAATCTTTCATGAACTTTTCCCTGTAAGAGCTTATCTCTTATCTTCGCCAAAATCAATGTTAAGCTATGCCCGGTATCGTTTTTATCACAGGCGCCACTTCCGGTTTTGGAAAAGCCTGCGCAGAGAAATTTGCAGCACATGGCCACGATCTTATCATAAATGGCAGAAGAAAAGAACGGCTCGTTGAATTAGCTGCTGAGCTGGAGAAAAAATATAGCATTGCTGTATTACAACTTCCTTTCGATGTGAGTGATGAAAAAGCAGTCGCTGATAATATCAATTCACTTTCGGGTAAATGGCAGAAGATAGAGATACTGATCAACAATGCAGGTCTTGCGTTGGGTCGTGATTATTTTGAAGAAGCCAATCTCGATGACTGGAACAGGATGGTAGATACAAATGTAAAAGGCGTAGCCTATGTGGCAAAAGCCGTTTCCCAACTCATGATAAAAAATCCCGCAGCTCCTGGCTATAGCGGGCATATCATTAACATGGGATCAGTAGCAGGAAAACAGGTGTATGAAAAAGGAAATATGTATTGCGCGACCAAATTTGCAGTCGACGCATTGAATCATGCGATGCGGCTTGACCTTCTTCGCCACCGTATCAAAGTAACCGGTATACACCCCGGTGCCGCAGATACCGAATTTTCCATTGTTCGTTTTAAAGGGGATGAATCAACTGCGAAAAGCGTTTATAATGGCATCAAACCATTGACAGCGGATGATGTAGCTGATGTAATTTATTATTGTACAACCCTGCCTGTGCATGTATGTATAAATGACTTAGTGATTACCTGTATCCAGCAGGCAGATGGGATTTATTTCAACAGGTCGACCTCTTGATGACAATCAACAAAAAATTTGCATAAGTCCAATATTAGTATTACTTTAAACATCCCCTACCCCCACAATCTTTTCTGTGGCCCTAAACTTGCCGTGCTTTTACTTAGAAAATGTGCTAAGCGAGTTGCTTTAACAGCACTTAGACCCTTTTAAATTCCTGATAATCCTTATTGTCGCATATTTTTATGGCTGACCTCCAATCCCATATAAAGCCGAATATGAAGCGTACGTCTCTCTTTTTATTATCACTGACACTGTTCCTTTTTTGCAGTGCCCAGGATGTTATCCGTTTACAGTCTTGCCAGAATGATATGATTTCCAAGCAAGTAGATAGTTTAAAAGCTTTGTATGGAAATGATGGGTTTGAGCTGTTGAAAGAAGCCTCCATCACTATGGAAAGCGAATTTGAAATGCCGGTAGTTGTTCCCCTTACAGAAGGAAGCTGGTACCAGTTTGTTTTTATCGGCGACTACACATCCCGTTTATATGAAGTAAGAATGTATGACTGGAATGAAAGACAGGTTGTATTCCAGCAAAAGAAATGGGGTGATGTAGATGGCAATATTATCTCCTACTCGTATATACCCAAGTTCTCCGAGTTTCATATGATGAAACCGGTACAGGTCAACAAGGCCAAGAAAAAGAATCTCTGCGGCTATGTAATGCTGTTCAAGAAATCAGGAACAGAGAACGGCAGCGCCAGCCTTCATTAATCATTCCTCAAATAAGTCTATGTGAAACCTATGTTTCTATGTGCCTATGTGGTGAATCTACGCCGGTCGGATATAGTACTACAACAGCATTGCGTAATCTTTACCACATAGGCACATAGAAACATAGGTTTCACATAGGGTAAAAAAAAATGCCATAGATATAGAATCTATGGCATAATAAATTGAATCGTTCCTATTAGTGTCCTGCAACTACGGGAACGCCTGCAATAGCTTTAAACTTCTCTATCACTGTATCTATATCTGCCTGTTTCATCGGTATATACAAAGGCAGGATGATGCTCTGATCAGCTGCTTTCTCCGATACCGGCAATGATAATCCTGCATAATCGGTGCTGTACGCAGTTTCCCTGTGCGTGGTCATGATACCACGACGGGAAGATATCCCCAGGTCCAGCAATTGCTGCATGATCTCATTACGGCTTACCGGGCAATTATCTTTCAGGTAAATACTATAAGACTGGTAATTGGTAAAATATCCTTCCTGCTCGATCGGTAAACGAATACAGTCGATATCTTTAAATGCTTCATGATATTGCATGGCGATCTTACGACGCTCTGCAACGATCCAATCCAGTTTTTCCAGTTGCTTGATACCAACGGCCGCCTGGATATCTGTCATGCGATAATTATATCCGACTTCGACATGATCTTCAAAAATCAATTTGGATGATTCATGACGAACACGGTCATTCACCGACATACCATGCTGACGAAGCAATTTCATACGTTTATAATACGCCTCGTTGTTGGTAGTGATCATTCCGCCATCACCGGTAGAAACAACTTTTCTCGGGTGAAAGGAGAAACAAACCAGTTCCGAATGACTGCCGATCTTTCCACCTTTATAAGAAGAACCTGCTGCACAGGCTGCATCTTCGATCAGTTTCAGGTTATACTTGTCAGCCAGTTTACGGAACGCATCGATATCAGCCGGCATACCGATCTGGTGTACCAGTAAGATCGCTTTTGTTTTGGAAGTGATTTTCTTTTCCGTATCCACCGGATCCAGGTTGTATGTTTCCGGGATGATCTCTGTAAATACAGGTTTAGCGCCTACATATTTGATAGAGTTGGCGGTTGCCACATAACTCATCGAAGGGCAGATCACTTCATCACCGGCTCCTACACCGGCAACGATCATGGCCAGGTGAAGCGCTGTCGTACAATTCGAAACAGCCACGGCATATTTGGCACCGGTATAGGCAGCAAACTTTTCTTCGAATTCTGCGACACGGGGGCCCTGTGTGATCCAGCCTGTAAGGATGGTATCATACGCAGCCTGGGCTTCTTCAGCTGTTAAATAGGGTTTTGCTATGGGTATCATTAGTGTGCTGTTATTTTAATTTTTTCAAAATACCATTGACTTAATTCTTTCATGCCTTGTTCGAGGCTAACTGTTGGTGTAAATCCAAGCATTTCCTTTGCTTTTGAAACATCTGCCAGGCGGCGGCTGACAGGGTTTACCGAACTTTCATCACGGTATTCCGGCGCCAGGGTGGAATCATTTACCTTTAATAATACATCGAGCAATTGTTTCAGGCTTGTTTCTTCGCAATTACCGATATTGAATGCTTCATCGGTAACATCCGATTGCAGGGCCGCTACATTGGCTTTGGCAATATCTCTTACATAAACAAAATCCATAGTCGTAGAACCATCCCCGTAGATCAGCGGTGCCTTACTATCACGGATACAATCCAGCCATTTGATCATTACTTCGGTATATTTTCCGTCGGTATCCATACGCGGGCCATACGCATTGAAATAGCGAAGCGCTACATAATCCAGCCCGAACATAAATTTATAGCTACGGAATAATTGTTCTCCCCACATCTTGGCGGCTCCGTAAAAAGTCTGGTTATTGTATGGATTATCTGTTTCGGGTGTAGGAAAATGCTGTGCCAGTCCGTATACCGATGCACTGGAACTATAGATCACTTTTTTCACTTTATGCTTAACACATAATTCAGCTACTTCAAATGTCGATT
This sequence comes from uncultured Bacteroidota bacterium, assembly GCA_946479615.1. The sequence continues at coordinate 5,522 of CAMLGR010000009.1, forward strand.
TCAGCATGACATCAAACCCATCTCTTGGATTAGCTGCACAGGCATTGATGCGCAGAGCAGCCATATGAAAAACATAATCGGTGCCGGCAATGCATTTCTCCAGCAAGGCCGTATCACGCATATCGCCTTCATTCAATTCAATGATTGGATTATCAATGAATGATTTCATATTCTCACGGCTACCCCTGATAAAGTTATCGATAATGATAATTTTCTTTGGCTGCAATGGAATCAATTGTTCAATCACATAAGAACCGATAAATCCCGCACCGCCTGTTACCAGTATGGTGCTTCCTTTTACTTTGTTATGCATGTTGCGTACTGTTTATACTTAATAAAATAATACCTGATATGATCAGCGAAAATCCTACGAAAGAAAAAAGATTCAGCTGATCTTTAAAAATGAAATAGCCTGCCAATACGGTCAGGATAAAATTGATGCCGACCGCAACAGGTATGATGAAGGTGAAACTCCCTGCCGAAAGCGCTTTAAATAAAATAAGCGCCGATCCGAAAATGATCGCAAAGGCAATGATCACCTGTACATGCAATAAAAACTGCACCCAGTCATTCATAGTGCCCAGCGTTCTGCCTTTCAGGTTCCACTTGATCAGCGTGGTACCCGATACATTGCATAAGGCATACAGGAAACATATAAATACCGCTTTTATCATGCCTGGTTCAATTCAATGATCTCGTCGATAATAAATACCGGCCGTTTACGGCTGGCATCCAATGTCCGCCAGAGATATTCGGCAATAATACCCAGTGAAATATTGGTGATCCCGAAGCCAATCATCGAAATAGACATCAATGCGGGCCATCCTAAAGGAAGATCATCAAAAAATATCTTGCGAACGAAAATGTAGCCTGTCCATAATAAACCTGCCAGGAAGAAAAGAATACCGATCATCGATACCAGCCTGATAGGAGCAAACGAGAATGCAACAAAAGAATCGATCAGCAATTTGATCTTCTTCGCCAATGTCCATTTTGATTTACCTGCCTGCCTTGCTGCTTTCTGGTATTCTACAAAGTCCTGTTTAAATCCGAGGTTGAGTATCTGTAAGAAAACGCTTGAGTTTCCTTCCACATTTTTATTGACCGCATCAGCCACTTTTCTATTGAACAATACCACATCGAATCCTTTGGCAGGATATCTTTTGTTGACATACTTCTTCATCAGGCGCGAGTAGAACTTGGAAAACTGGCGCTCGAAGAAAGAATTTTGTGTGCCCGCCCGGTTGGCCCAGATAATGTCATTGCCTTCCATTTCCTTATTGTACATCGTAGAAATGTTCTCGATCGGATCCTGCAGATCTGCATACAGGAAGGTAACGTGCTTGCCCTTTGCATGCTGAATACCGGCGCGCAAAGCGGCATGTGAACCATAATTCTGCGAGAAACTGATCACCTTGGTCTGTTGCGGAAATTTCGTGTTCCTGATCACATTTACGGAACTATCGGTGGATCCATCATTGACCAGAATGACTTCAAACTGGATATCCCGTTTGGCTTCGGTGAACCGGTTGAGTTCAGTACCCAAACGTTCGATGTTATCCTCCTCATTGAGAAAAGGAATAATGATGGTTATGTCTGGTGACTGGTTCATGCTTTGGTCGTTGATAATTGTCTGTTACTTTATTTGAAATTATGAATTAAGAGTTGTGAATTATTAATCTGCATATTTCATTCATCATTCATCATTTATAACTTATATTTTTTTAGCCGGATTACCCGCTACTTTGGAATTTGGCGCTACGCTTTTTAACACATTGCTTCCTAATCCAATCAACGTGTAATCGCCGATACTGATGCCGTTCATGATATTCGTACCGCTTCCGATATAACAATTCCTTCCTATTGTCGTGCCACCTGCAATCGCCACATTGCAACCGATCAGCGTATAATCGCCTATTACTGCATCATGGTGAATAACGGTATTGGGAAGAATACAAACATGATCACCGATAACAGCATTGCTTGTGATCACTACCCCCGCCATTATCAAACAATTCGTTCCGAGCTTTACATTCTTCCCGATACTGGCTTTGGGATGCACCACAGTCGCCAATCGTTCGTTCCCTATCCCCAATGAAGCTATATGTTCATTCCGTTTCGGGTAAGAGACCGGGCTTCCCGGTACAGCCAGCACTTTGGCATCTTTATATTTATCTAACGCGGTTCTGTCAAAAACAGTATATCCCCATTTTGTGGCACCTTGTTTGGCAGGCGTGTCATCGATAAAACCCAGCAACTCATATTGCCCGTCAAGACAATCCATTGCCTCGAGCGCATTACCATTAAAAGGAAATAGGAGCAGCTTTTCCACGATTAATATTTATTTAAAACATCGATAACCCTGTCCACATCTTCGTCTGATAATTCGGCAAACATGGGAAGTGATACGCAATTCGCTGCAAGGTATTCAGCATTCGGGAAATCTCCCTGTTTATATCCCAGGTTCGCATATGCCTTTTGCAAATGACAGGGAACAGGATAATGAAACGCCGGCATGATATTGTTGCTTTCCATGTATTTTACCAGCTTGTCTTTATCTGCTGTAGTCACCACAAAAAGATGGTATACTGAATCGGCCCACTCCGGTTGTGACTGCATTTTGATTGCAGGATTTTTGATCTCGTTCTGGTAACGTTTGGCAATTGCTCTTCTGCGATCGTTCCAATCGGGCAGGTATTTCAGCTTTACACTTAATGAAGCGCCTTCGAGGCCTCCCATTCTATAATTATATCCCACTTCGTCGTGATAATAACGAACCATGGAACCATGATTTCTCAGGCTATGGAGGTGTGTTTTATATTCTTCGCTATTGGTAGTGATACCGCCGGCTTCACCGCAAGCACCTAAGTTTTTACCGGGATAAAAACTAAAGCAGGCCATTTCACCAAAACCACCAACGGGTTTGCCCTTGTACCTGGCTCCCTGTGCCTGTGCAGCATCTTCAATAAATTTCAAATCATATTTTTCGCAGATAGCGGCTACTCCGTCGATATCAAAAGGCTGACCATACAGGTGTACCCCGATGATTGCTTTTGTTTTCGGCGTTATCTTCTCTTCGATCTTTGTAATATCGATTTCCCACGTATCCGGTGTGCAATCAACAAATACCGGTGTAGCTCCTGCATGGCTAACGCCCCAGGCGGTAGCAATAAATGTATTGGCAGGAATGATCACTTCGTCACCGGCGCCGATACCTAAGGCCAGCATAGCCAGGTGAAGAGCAGTAGTACCATTACTTACACCAATTGTGTATCTGGCATCGCTGAATTCAGCAAATGATCTTTCAAATTCTTCTACAAAAGGACCACCTGAAAAAGCTGTTTTCTCATACACTTTTTCAAATGCGGCAAAAATTTCAGCTTTTATCTGCTGATGCTGACCCCTGAGATCAAGACAGGGTATCTTTTTTTCTGTGATTACTTGCGCTGACACGGTTTATAGTTTTAAGTTGTTAGGGTATTAATTCTTGTTTATAATGATAATATGATTGTAAGGAATGTTCGTAGCATTTTTCACCAGCACATGATTGCTTTCTTTAAACACATCTTTACCCAATGCAAGGTAAGCATCCGGGAAACGAACACAGGTACCGCGATCGCCTTTGATGATTTTCTTTGCAATCCAGTTTTGATTTTCGACAAAAACAGGATCAACGGTTACGACCATTCCACCCGGGTTGAGGTGCTTCGAAGCTGATTGTAAAAATTTAACACAGGTCGCGTCTTCCAGGTGATGAAGAACACCGATAGCAAAGATCACATCGGCTTTAGGAAGATCCGGCGTTGTGTTGATATCCGCTACCATAAAAGAAGCCTTTCTATCGGCATACTTCAGAGTAGCATTTTTGATATAATTTTCATTGAAGTCGTAACCGGTATAGTTTACCGATGCAGGTAAAAAATCGAGTAACCGTCCGTTTCCGCATCCTACATCCATGATGGATTTGTTCTCGAGGGAAGGAAGTTGTTTCAATACATATTTATACAACTTATAATCCCCGATAGCAAACTGGTAGCCTTTATAAAAGATATTAAGGCTCAGTATATTCCTCACACCGGTTGATACATGGCTCTGCTTGCTCATGATTATTTCTTTAATGGTTTTGCAGGGTTTCCAACGACAACGGTATTGGCAGCTACATCTTTGGTAACTACTGCCCCCGCGCCTACCAGGGCATTTTCACCAATGGTGATACCTGCCAGGATAGTGGCATTACTGCCTATCGATGCTCCTTTCCTAATATGTGTCTCCACTACTTTCCAGTCAGCTTCTGTTTGCTGGCTGCCATCGGCATTGGTAGCCCTTGGAAAAAGATCATTGGTAAACATTACACCATGACCAATAAAAACATTGTCCTCGATATGCACCCCTTCACAAACAAACGTGTGACTTGATACTTTGCAATTCTTCCCGATAGACGCTCCCTTTTGTATTTCTACAAAAGCACCGATCTTGCTGCCATCATCGATACTGCATCCGTAAGCGTTTACAAAATTGAAAATGCGCACATCCTTTCCTACAGAAACATTATTCAGGCTTTGTCTGTCATTATTGACCGTGATCGTTTCCATTTATTTTATTTTAATTTCTTTACCGTTATTCTTGATTGACTGCTGCGATGCCTCCAGGATCTTCACCACCTGCATACCCAATGTAGCATTGGCCAGCGGCTCTTTTTTCTGGATCACCGATTGAATAAAATCATCAGCCATTCCTGCCAGTGCTTCCCGGCTTGATAATTTAGGAATGAATACATCGCCGGTACGATAGTCCACCATGATCCGGTTTTTATCTTCATCTGTTTTGTGATTATAACCGGTATCATACACCCTTATCTTTTCTGAAGGTTCCAGGTCATTATACACGATCATTTTGTTATCACCGCCAATAAGCGTATGCCTTACCTTAACCGGTGATGACCATGAACAGTTGAAGTGGGCTATGAAATCAGAATTATAATTCACTGTCATGTACGCAATGTTCTCGATATTATTTTTTGTATGTGAGATACCGGTAGCATTGATACTGGCCGGTGCTTCAGTGATCAGGTAAGTAAGAATAGAGATATCGTGCGGAGCAAGATCCCACAATACATTCACATCGGGTTGAAAAAGACCAAGGTTGATCCGGGTGGAATCGAAATAATGTGGTTTACCCACATGGGTTTCCATCAGTTCTTTCATTTTCTGCACAGCACCTGTATAAAGAAAGGTATGATCCGCCATGATCGTAAGTCCTTTTTGTGCGGCCAGGTTGATCAGTTCTTCTGATTCAGCTACGGTAGAGGTCATCGGTTTCTCGATCAGTACATGTTTGCCGTTTAGCAATGCTTTTTTAGCCAGTGCAAAATGGGTGAATACAGGAGTAGCTACTACTACTGCATCGATAGAAGGATCGTTGATAATATCATCCCCGTTGGCAATGCCTTTGATTGTAGGAAAAATTTTGGAAAGGGCGGCGAGGCGCTCGGGGCGGCCATCGGCCACTGCTTTTACCGTACAATTATTTGTGCTGAAAAAGTTTCTGACAATATTGGGTCCCCAGTAACCGTACCCGATAACGCCGACATTAATATTTCCCATTTTTCTGACTTAAATATGTAAATAATCTGTTTATATGCTTAGGGGCTTCAAGGACGGTGGAGTATTCCGGTGAATTAATTCGTCAGCCTGCCGGAAGGCCAGCGGCTTTGCAAGTACTACATACCAGGATTGTAAAATGGAATATAACGATAGGAACATGGGTACGTGGTGGTGATATCGGATCTAAAACTGAAAGTTTTCAAAAGTCCTTTTGAGGAGCTTGAAAAGGCCACTAAATCTATGAGCCTTAATTCATTAAACGTGACGGGGTCAAAAGTATAAAAAAAAGATTTTTAATCCTAGTAAACCGGGCTGAAAGATTAAATAAAATTAATTAGTTCAAAATCAATGAGATTTCAGCCTGCAGTTATTATTTTAGTCCCCGGTTCAACCCGGAGCAGCATTTTGTGGATCTTGTCACATATATATAATATACTGCTCCTGTTCTGTCGTTAATTCCGGTTTCCAGGCAAACCTCCTGATTCAGAAAGTAGCACTATTATTAATATCAGCCCCGAATTGTAATGAAAACAAGTCTATCTGTCGCCGGACCAAAAAGCATTAATGCCCGGCTATTCTTCTTTTTACTTTTTATTTACCAGGTACTCTTTACGTTCCAGGGTCTTGACCTGTCTGATGAAGGGTTTTTCTGCACCTTTTACCAGGAGATATTCCATCACCCCGACACTGTACAATATAATTTCATGTTCTGGTTTTCCGGTGTTGTGGGTGGCGCTTTTAACTTGTTATTTGGCGATCTTGGCGTATGGGGTCTTCGCCTGTTCAGTGCAATCACAACTACCGCTACTATTATTCTTGTTTATAATTTACTGAAGAAGTATCTGAACGCCGGAAGCTTGCAGATCGGGTTACTGATCGTTACCCTGGTAATGAATAATAACACCAAAGTATTTCACTATAACTATTTGTCAGTTCTTTTTTACGTTCTCACTGCTACGTTGCTGGTAAAAGGTTTGCAGCGGAATAAACCTTCGTATTTTATTTTATCGGGGTTTATTATTGCACTCGATACATTTACCCGCCTGCCAAGTGTGGTGAATATCGGGTTGGTACTGGCTATATTTTATTATGGCTATTTGCATAAAATCACTTTTAAGAAAATATTTGGACAGACAATTCTTTTTGGAAGTGGTTTTTTAACCGGTATCGCTATTACCTTATTAATAATGAAAGTAACCGGCCACCTCACTATCTTTTTAAATGCGGTAGAACTGGTAGGCAGAATGGGAAGTGGCGGAGATGAAAGTGCCTATGGATTTATGAAACTGATCAGGCAGTTCATCGATGCTTATTATGCATCAGTAAAAACAACTGTTATTGTACTGGTGGCTGTGTTGCTGGTAGCGATCGGACTTAATTATGCAAAGAAATTCAGCTTCTACCGTTCCTGGATGGCGGAAGTGGTGAAAGTCCTGATCATAGCGGGGCTGATCTTATTGATAGCAAAAGGAGTGATCGATAATTTCAGTGTGCTTTATTTCCTGACGGGTATTTCTTTGATGGCCGGGGTACTGATCATATTCAGTAAGAACTATAATAAAGATATCAAACTGCTGATGTTTATCGGTTGTTATATCCTGTTGAGCTATCCGTTGGGTAGTGGAGCTGGTCTTTATTCAGTGGGCATTTATTCCTTGTGGCTGGCTTTCCCTGTGGCGGTAAATTATCTTTCGGAGATCCGGTTCGTAACGCGCCGTTTTGCCATCGTTACCAGTGAAACTGATCAACCTGATGTATTGGTAGAAAGAAAACAAATTACCGGTATCGCAAAGATCTCCTGGTTTGTCTGCATTATTGTAGGATTATATTACTCCTGGTATTATCCCTTTTTCGATTATCATGAAAGAACGCAGATGACATCACAGGTACACAGCAAATATTTCCGCGGTATTTTTACAACCCGGGAAAGAGCAGAAGTCATGACTGAATTGCTGGATGAAAGCGCAAAGTATATTAAACCGGGTGATTATGTTTTGGCTTATCACTCGATACCAATGTTTCATTACGCTACCCGTTCCGTTCCTTTCATGCACAATTCGATGCCCTGGTTTTATCCTGCACAGGTATTCCGGGAAGAACTGGACAGTGCTGTTCAGCACCTGCATATTTTACCGGTAGTAGTGATGCAAAAAAGAAAAACAGTAGGCGTAGCTGGTTCCGGCTGGCCCGATCCGCCTCCCTATTATGATACAGCCTGGTATAAAAAGAATGCGCCGCGTGATAGCACTTTGAACACGTTCCTCGATTCCAATCATTATGCAAAGGCATGGGAGAATGAGATGTTTATGATCATGGTGCCACCGAAGGAGTAGATGTCTGAACCGGGATTTGGGGGATTTATGGGATGATGAGGAGATAGACAAATCACAGATAGCTCTACGTGTAATTTTCTGAAAATAAAACACATTAGCCCATGGTTAAAACCATGGGCTAATGTGTTTTATTTTATAATGATTATTTATTTCCTCCACATCCCATAAATCCCCCAAATCCCGGTTCAGACAATGACATCTTACTGCGCCAGCGAAATCCTCACCTGCAATCCACCTCTTGTATTCGTGATCGGGAACGCATTGCTTACTTTTGGAATATTCCTGTTTTGTTCGAAATAGAGCTTAAGGCTTACCCGGTTGTTCAGGATATAATCGATCGAAGGTGCGATCCGGATCACTTTCTGACCCGAAGTACCAAACGCTGTTCCCTGGTCAAGTTTGCTGTTGGCAGTAGCATCATCACGCAAACTGAAATCAAACCGGAAGGTAACATCATTATCCAGTTTCATTCCTTTCTTGCCGATCTTCAGGTTTTTAATAACTGGCAACCCTTTCTTTCTCCAGTTGAAACCAAATGTAACTTCAGTAGACCGGTTTTCTGCCAGTTGGTAATCGACCAGGCTTAAACTCAAGGTACGGCTCTTCCTGAATTCCACCCGTGTAGATAACTGGTTAGTGAACGTCATATCCACTTCGATCAATGGATCAAACCGTTCTTCAATCGTAATATTCGGCACCAGGAAATAAGGAATAAAGCTATGCGAAGCAGTATCGATAAACGATGGATATCCTACCCTGAACCTGTCCTCAAACAACAGCGCGGTATTAAAGCTGTTCATGTTTAAGGTACTATGATAACCATGCCGGATGGTCACATTACTGAATATCTTTTCCAGCGCTGGTATTTTTGACAAGCCATTATAAGTAATCGTCCAGTTAGGTTTTGGTAATAACCCGCTGAATGGATTCGAGTTGATCTTCGGATTCGTGTTCTTGAATATTTTCAAACTGGTCGGATCTTTCCCTGTATATGCCCCCAGGAAGGCTGGTATGACCACATCCTGCGCATAACGGCTATATCCTTCATAATATCCATCTGAGTTAATAACACCGCTCTGGTAAGGATTCAGCTTGGCCAGTTTTTGCGACATCAATAAACGATTCGATTCGAATTTCTTGAATGTTTCGGAAACTACATTCGGATCAAATTTCTTAAACATTGTCTGGTAAGAAATATAACTGATGCTGAAGCTACCGGTTGCATACGGGTTCAATCTTGTCAATCCTACATTATCGAAGGCACTGGTATCTTTATATAATTCAGAATAGTTCTTGCTGAAACTTTTATCCAGGTTAAGATCGATATTCAAATCACGGATCGGGCTTGCCTGTGCCGTGATGCTTAACCGCTGGTTAAACCGTTGCTGGATCAGCGCTGACACCAATGAATCATGTGATAACAATCCACGCTGTCCCATCTTGTTAATATAGTTGGTATCAGGTTGATAGCCGAAAATAAAGCCAAAGTCCGGTTCACCACTCCGAAAATTGTGCCCGAGGAATTGTGTACTATCCATGTATCCCGGCAGCATCGTTCCATAATCTTCCGTATACTGTATACCTACTCTCTTTACAGAAGTGGCCAGGCCAGCCGCAAATCGTACGGCTCCGCCTACTTCCGGAAGTTCATTCTGTCTTTGTTCTCTTAATTTTCTTCTTTCTTCACGCATCCGCCTACGTTCTTCTCTTCTTGCTTTTCTTCTTTCTTTAGCTGTCATTTTAGCAAGCACACTATCCGGTAATGCGCTTTTCACTTTCGGTGCTTCCGGTTTCGCCGATGCCGCATTTTTATCGCCGGCTGCATCTTTCTCTTTTTTCACCGGTTCACTGCTCACTGCCCGCAGGAATCGCGATTTATTATACAATTGTTCAAAGTTCAATTCTCCATTGACGGTTCTTGTTTGTGTATTGGTCAATGTATTCCCCAATTCTCTTGCGCGGAGTGAAGCCGCCAGCCAGTTATATGACGATGCATAAGAAGCTCGCAATGTTGTCCAGTCAAGGAAAGGTATTTTTTGCATCGGCACATTATAGGTCAGGGAAGCCTGCTGTGCGTAATGTGTAGTACGTCCGCCATTGAAAAGATTCTTTCTTACGGAATCCTTTGCTTCTTTGGTATTGATACGTCCATAGGGTTCATCGATCCTTGCATTATTGGTAGCCGTAAAATCCAATGTTATAGATCTTGTCAATGCCCACTGTAATATATAATACCTGTCGAAAGTGAAGAATTTATCATAGGTTTCCGGTATCTTATACGGACCGCCTCCCACATTTCGTGGACGTGTAGCGCCAAATTGCCGGAAGACATCGCCACGGAATGATAACTGCGACGGCACATAATTGAAATTCAGATCCTTGATCAATGTAAACCATTTCGATTTCGACTTGATCAATCGCTTGAATGGCTCCAGGTATTTTGGCTGCGGCGCATAGTTATACCCGACTGCCGCCCGCGTTCGCCGCATCTCGTAACTTTCTATCAGCGGGTTATGTTGCTTGGTCTCGATATACGAATAGTTCAGATCGATATTGGATATACTCCAGATCTTAGGACGTTTGCCATCGGTTTTTACTTTTTTGACATTGGTAAAATTCAATGTCTTGATAGTCGTAATATCCTGTGCATCATTCCGGATAGAATCCCTGTCCTTCGCATCCGCATCTTTCAATTTTTGTTTCAATTCGATATCAAGATCATAAGGATCATATTGCGGTGTGCTGGCAATACGGCTGATACCGGCATACACAGGAATTTGTATACCCAGTTTCTTAGGCAATAATTTTCCCGCATCGATATTGGTAGATAAATCGAAGGTGTATACATCTTCCCGGCTTCGTTCATTGACACGCTGCTCCAATGTACCAAAGCCACGGCTCTTGATCGTTCCTGCGAGGGTAAGACTACCGAGGTCGGCCATCTTCACATCCACCCTTCCCAATGCGGCATAGCCGCCTTTTTCATCCAGCTTGGAAAAACGAAGTTCATTGAACCAGACTTCCGCACAGGCATCCCCATCTATAATATTGGTATTTTCTACAGCTAAGAGCATACCTCTTACCTCCCCGAGGTTAGGATTACCTATTATCGCATAGGATCGCCCATTGGCAAGTGTTTCTTTATAATATTGAGAAGGTGCTATACCTAAACTGTTCCGCCGCGATTTTAATTGTGGTAATACATCCAGGTCGAAATCAAGGTTATTCTCCGCCGGCCATATCGCAAAACTATCGGTTTCGTTCCATCGCGTTTTCTTCAACGGTATTCTCACTTCATAATAGTTACCCTGGAAATCATTACCCATCCTGATCACGGCTGTAAGGTCATAATCCTTGATCGCTGCATCAGCACCGCGACCTTCGGCATGTATAAACATATTCAGTTTGCCATACTGGCGCATATCCAGGTTCATGGTTTTAAATACACCGCGTGACTGACCAGTAGGAAGACCACAAATCTGTACACTCAATGATTGCTCATTAAGGAATAACTGCACGTTATTATTACTTAATTGTTGTTGTCTTTCGATACCGGGAGGGATCACATAACGCACAGGCGTACGCTGATCATTTTCTTCCAGGTTTACTGCAAGCGTATTGAATTGAACCGGGTCATTGGGTGGAATGTTTACATACTGACCTGTCTGATCGATATTATACTGGAATTGCCTCCATTGATTTCTCACCAGTTCCAGTTTACCAAAACGCATTACTATCGAATCCTCGAAACCGGTCATATACATACGTATAAAACGGATCGATTTGAAATCAGGGATGTTACCGACCTTGGTTTTATAATCTGCTACCGGGATGCGGAATAAATACCAGGTCTCACTCCGGCTGCTGCCATTGGCAAGATTTACATTGACTACTCTCTTATCCGTAATATAATTGGTACCGGTGAGCATGTTCGGCTGAATATCCACCTGGTATTCAAAATATTCTTCTACCTCATTCAATGTATTATCACGGTTCAGTTCTTCCGCATCAGGATATTGTGTAAAAGCGTTAACGAACTGGCTGGTATTATTGGATACCGGTGAATTACCATGCGGGTTATTGATATCCTTATATCTTCCGAGGATGCCTACATTAGCCGCATCATAGCTGCCATCCCGGTAAGGTTTGAAATTATCAGCGGAAGGATCGCTCTGTGCTTTGGCAAATGCACCCGGAGCATTGGCTTGCATACCGGCGAGGTAAGGACCAAATTTGGTTCTTTCTTCATCATCGGTCAATCCATCAAAACCTACATCCTGATACTGGCGATCTTCAGGCTCGTTGCTGAAGGCATTGGTTACCTGCAACGGATTGGAAGGTACTTTACCCCAAACCGTATTCGCATCTACCTGTGCATTATTGGTAGGTGTCGGTAGCCCATTTTCATATTGTCTTTTGCCATCACGAAGTATATCCTCGGAAATGTTACCAAGATCAAAAAACAATTTACCGTTCGGGCTTGCTGTTGTATTGGCGATATACGGATCCTGCATCCAGAACTCGATGTATTCAATATTATTGGTTTCAAAATCTATCTGGTCGATATTCCGCATGATGCCACCCCAGCGTGTTTGCGGGCTGGTCAGGTTACCATTGGCATCGATCTGCCCGGCACGGTTCTCAAAATTGTAAGGGCCCTTATTCTTTGGATAATAGGCGAGGTCAAAGGTGGTTAACAAACCTTGTCCGAAATCAGTACTGCGTTGCGGGAATATTTCCTGCTGCAATACCTGTCTTGTTTGTGGTTTGGATAATTCATTCACGTTTCCACGCAAAGGATTATTCGTACTGCTTTTTTCCTGCAATACCGGTTCGATATTATACCAGGCGAGTTTGGCACGGTTATAACCACTTGCCAGATCATTCATCAAAGCGGCTTCAGGAAATTGCTGTGGTACTGATGCAAGATTCCAGCTGATGATCGGGAAACGAAGATCGATACCGGAACGTGTGCCTTCGAAATCATCGATATAAGATTGCCCTTCACTACCCTTTCCGATCTGTGGCGCGTGACCAGGCTGCAATACGGCTCCTTCAAAATAGGCGCTGATCGAAGACATCGTCTTCGTGGAATAACCCGGTAATTTATCCAGCCATTTGGTTAAACGTGGCCAATCGCTATGGTAATCGGCATCCAATCCATACATGGTGTTACGGATCGGATCTTCACCATAAGATTGTTTGATAAAGAAAGGCCTTTCCCCTAATCTTACGATCGTACCTCCTAATGTCAGTTTTTTATTGGCAAAATAATCCAGCCGCAATCCCATAAAGTTCCGCTGCTGGATACCGTATGTGGCCTGGTTCTCGTATTGAATATCGACCGGCACCCCTGAATTAATAATCGATTGATTGATCACACGAAGTGTACCCAGATCATAGTTGATCTCATAATCAACATTCTCCTGTAATGTTTGTCCACCGGCTGTTACCGTCACTGATCCGCGGGGAATATTATATCCTAACTGGTAATCCCCGCTTCCGCTGGAAGAAGTCTTTGACTTCCCCACCATTTTATAGCGGTTAAGATTGGCATAGGTTTGCGCGATCGCCTTGATTGTATCATACAATGGGTAATAGACATACTTATCCCGTTGTGCCTGCGAAGGAAAGACATATTCGATATCCCGTCCGAATGGTTCAAGTACCGGGAATATGATCCGGCTCATAGATGAGATAACAGTAAATCCTTCCACGTAATCGAACACGCCATCCGGTTGCGGATCATTCTGGTTATTCAGGCTATCCAGGTGCACTAATGAAAGGATCGGCTGACCTGCGTATTGTGATAACACATCTGTCGGAGGTAAATATCTCTTTTCACCTAAACTGGGCTCTTCATACACGATATCAAGTTTGAAATCGGTTCTTTCCAACTGGCCATATCCTACGGAATATACGTTCTTCATCATCAGGTCCCAGATAGGAAGATTGGTCCGTTGCGAAGTAGCTTTTAATAATTTCAGGAATAATACTTTTTGTGTACTACCGGTAGTATCCGGTGGTATATCCTGGGAAAACTCACCCACCTGGAACACGCGGCCATTGTAAGTATACTGGTAAGCCACACCTAATACTTCATCCGGCTGCAAAGGCTGGTTCAATGATAAAAAACCGATCTGCGGGTTAAAATAATAATCCGAAGGCTGCAGTTTACGGGCAAATGTTTTTTCAAAATCCTGTACCGGCGTCAGGCCGTTCGCAGTCAGGTAACTTTGTATGGTACTTGAACTCCTGTTGGCAGGGTTAGTGATCAGCAGGGAGTATAAACCATTGATGTTATTATAGGGTAATGCATTAGGATCACCGGGATTCGGAGGATAATTCCGGTAAGGTTGTCCCTCTCCCAAATCCATTAATGCCACGATATCTCTTGTTTCTGTAGTGGCACCGGTACGGTTGGTGACCCATACTTCCATTCTCAGTATCTGTATCGGCGAATTGGATACTGGTAACCGGCTCATGGATTTATTAAAATTCCGGTTGAAATATTGTGCTAATAAAAAGTGGCGGTTCTCTTCATACTCATCAGCTTTTAATGAAAAAGTTTGTGTAGCCGATCCGCCTTCCAATCCTAATGACTGGCGCTGCGCACGCTGATTGGCCAATACACCGGTAACATATAATTTACCGAACTGCGCCTGTGTTTTTATACCAAACAAAGAAGTGGCGCCGGGTATCAGTGTTCCTTTGGAATTAAAACTGACATTACCCAACTGGAACTGTTTGATGATCTCATCGTCTTTTCCCTGGTAATTAAGGTTTAGCTGGTTTTCAAATTCAAAATTGGCAAGTGTGTTATAATTGATCGGCAGTTTTAGTTTATCCCCGATATTGGCATCCACCTGCATCTGCGCATTCATATTGAAATCCAATCCACCATTTTTCCGGGCTCTTTCGGGTAAAGTAGGGTTTTCGATATTTTGTCCCTGGTAGCCGGCCAGCAGATCAACATATCCGGATGGCTTGATATCGACCTTACCCAATCCAACGATGCGGTTGAACCAGCTTTTCTGTGTTTGGAATTGGGGTTTAAACAAACGGCGGTTCATGTCGGCGAGCATATCCGCCCGTTGCCGGAAATACGCATTCTCATCTTTTTGCCCCTGCAGCCGCAAAAATTCATCACGGGTAAAAGTGGTAGGAGTGCGGTAATATTTGTCGCCTACTTTTTCAATGATATAATACTGACCAGTGGTTGGATCATACTCGATATTCCGTTTGACGAAATTGGTATCCTTGAGGTCGAAGGTGTTGCGGTTGGGGATGGTATAAGGATCGCCGTAGCGCCGGTCGCGGATCGGGTAAGGCAGGGTATCGGTTGTATCCCTCCGAATGATTTGGTAATTGGTGGTATAATCGCCGTTGATATGTGCCTTTGCCTGCCCGCCTAGAGCAAATAGCATGGCCGCAGCTATCAACGTACGGAAGATATGAGCAGTCTTAGGATTCAAGGTAATCTCAGCATCAATTAGTTCCAGAAATAATTGGCTATCAGAGGATACGAAGTGTCTTTTTGATCAGCTCTTCCACCGGTAAATCCGGGTTGGCTAACAAAGTCTTTTGCAGAGCCTGTTCTGCAGCCGTTTTGTTGATGCCCAAGGCCGTCAGAGCATTTAACGCATCCTGTTGCAAAGTATTGTTTTTCAGAGGGGAAATATTTAATTCCGGGGTGTGCTTACCGACCTTATCCCGGAGTTCCAGAACTATCCTTTCCGCTGTTTTTTTGCCGATTCCTTTCACGGCTTCGAGCGTACGCACATCGCCCTGCATAATAGCTTTGGCAAGTTCAGCCGGTTTCATGTATGAAAGCATGACCCTGGCGGTGGAAGCGCCGATACCCGAAACTGCTATCAACTGCTGAAACATTTCCTTTTCCGCCAGTTCAAAAAATCCGTATAAAATATGAGCGTCTTCCCGGATGATCTGGACAGTATTCAGCAGTCCTCTTTCCATGCCCTGGATAAAAGAATAAGTATTGAGACTGATTTGTACGTCATACCCCACTCCGTTCACATCTATCAGCACCGAAGCAGGTGTCATTTTTACAAAATCGCCTTTCAGGTAAGCTATCATGCGTACGAAAATAAGAGAAAGAAATGTGCTAATTTGAAAATTTGGAAATGTTCTGATATAACCTGGCCATGATCCGGCACTCTGAATTTTCAAATTATCACATTTCCATATTGAATCCTACCTTTGGCTGCCAAAAAAAACTAATCTAGTACAATGAATAAAAAAGTATCTGCTGCCATTACTGCGGTTGGAGGATATGTTCCCGAGGACAAAATCACCAATTTTGATTTAGAGAAAATGGTAGATACAAATGACGAATGGATCAGGACACGTACCGGTATTGAAGAAAGAAGAATACTCAAAGGACCGGGCAAAGCCACATCGGATATGGTAGTACCGGTAGTAAAGCAGCTCTGTGAAAAACGAGGGATCGATCCGATGGAAATCGAATGTCTTATTGTAGCAACTGTTACTCCTGACATGGTATTTCCTGCTACTGCCAATATCGCCTGCGATAAGCTGGGCGCCAAAAATGCATGGGGATTTGATATCAGTGCTGCCTGCTCTGGCTTTTTATATGCATTGACACTGGGCTCTTCCCTGATCGAAAGTGGCCGCTATAAAAAAGTAGTGGTGTGCGGAGCAGATAAGATGAGCGCTATTGTTGATTATACCGATCGAGCCACCTGTATCATCTTCGGAGACGGAGCCGGCGGTGTATTACTCGAACCGAATGAAGAGGGGTATGGTATACAGGACAGCATCCTGAAAAGCGATGGCAGCGGTTGTAATTTCCTGCACATGAAAGCTGGTGGTTCCTTGCGGCCCGCTTCTATAGAAACAGTTACCAATAAAGAACATTATATCTACCAGGAAGGCCAATCCGTTTTCAAATTTGCAGTAAAAGGCATGGCTGATGTAAGTGCTGAATTACTGGAAAGAAACCAGCTTACAGGTAATGATATTGCCTGGCTGGTACCTCACCAGGCCAATCTTCGCATTATCGATGCGACTGCCAACCGCATTGGCCTTTCCAAAGAAAAAGTAATGATCAATATCCAGAAATACGGGAATACAACAGCCGGTACCATTCCACTTTGTCTCTGGGATTGGGAAAAAAGATTAAAGAAAGATGACAAGATCGTATTGGCTGCTTTCGGTGGTGGATTTACCTGGGGGGCAACACTGCTGAAATGGGGATACAATTCGTAAGAAAGTCAAAATAAATTACTCCTATAGTAATTTATTTTGACCTTCTTATTTTGAGGTTAGCAGTACATTGCTTTTAAAACGCAAAACTGTATCCAACACGGAAACTCATATAACGATTTTTGATTTCCGTATTAGTGGTTTCATCTTTTATCGAATTGCTCAATGCCGCATTATAGCGACCGCTTACGAATACACCATTCTTAAAACGGTACTCAGCACCAAATACTGCGTAGAAACTGGTCGATTCAATCTGATCTTTTACATCAGTATCCTCATTACCTGAAGTTTTAGTTTTCGCATTGAGCAGAAAACCTACCTGTGGTCCTGCAACGAAACTAAGTTCAGGTGTCCCGTATAATTTAGCCATTAAAGGAACGGTAATGTAATCCAGTTGGTATGATCCGGCTGTGCTGCCGTCTGCATTGATTACACCAGCTCCCTGGGGAGCATAATTTGCTTCGAGCTGTACGGAAAAGGTTTTTGAAATCACAGCTTCACCTGAAATTCCACCTGCCAGTTCTGTTCTGTACACTAATGGACCACCACTGGCACCTGAAATAGCCATGCGGGCAGCATCGATACCGGCGCCTACTCCCAAACGAAAGTTCTGGGCCTGAGTAACAGAAGCAGCCATAATAATAAACACGAGAGAAGAAACTAAGCGTTTCATATATGAGGGTTTTGATTACATAATAACCGTCTTCAATAAGTACGGGACCAGCATTTTTGTTGGCGCGTGGATGTAAACAAAAACCGGACTAAACTTTCTGTTTAACGCGTTTATGCTATGCTTTTTTACAAAACCCTACTTATCGGGTATAAAACATACCCGGTACTGGTTATTATTTTAAGCAGCCTGCACAATACGGCAAACAGACATGTCATGCCTCTCTAAAAGAAACCGGTTGCAGAACAAAATGTCAGTTCATCAGAAAAGAATGCTCACAAACCGCTTCATTAAATAAAATCGCGCAAATCACCCGTTTTATAAATCTTTGCAGTCTGTTTTCACCAAACACATTGTAAGACTTACACAACGTTTATAATTTATGAGTGATTCTTTCTCTTTCCGGGGATTTAGTTCATTAGCTATTCATGGCGGTCATGAAAAAGATCCCAATTATGCGCACCTGGTTCCGATCTATGCCAGCAGCACTTATGTTTTCGATACAGCAGAACAGGGAATGCGTCGTTTCAGTGGAAAAGAGGAAGGATTTATTTATAGCCGCTGGGGAAATCCAACGATGAACGAAGCAGAACAAAAGATTGCAGCCCTTGAAACATTCGGTCTTGATAGGGAAGTAAAAGGCATTCTTCATGCATCCGGTATGGCAGCCATTTCTACACTAATGCTTTCTACATTAAAAGCCGGCGATAAAGTGCTTTCGCATTTTTCGTTGTATGGAGGAACCGAAGAACTCATGCATCGTGTATTGCCTGATCTGAATATCGGTGCTACGATTGTTGATCTTCGTGATCTTAATAAAGCAGAGGAAGCGATGAAAGCTGACCCGGCTATTAAAATGATTTATATCGAAACGCCTGCCAATCCTACTATTCAATGCGTGGATATCGAAGAATTAACCAAACTCGCTAAAAAGTATAACCTGGTCGTAGCCTGTGACAATACTTTTGCTACTCCTTTCCTGCAACAACCATTTGCATACGGCGTGGATTTCATTGTGCATTCCACTACCAAGTTCCTGAATGGTCATGGAACCGCTATTGGTGGTGTGCTGTTAGGAAAGGATATTGAGTTCATGAAAACAAAAGCGACCAAAACACATCGGCTCCTGGGAGGTAATGCCAATCCTTTTGATGCGTTTTTATTGATCACGGGTATGAAAACACTGGAAGTGCGCATGGAACGCCATTGCCATAATGCGATGGAAGTTGCACATTTCTTGGAATCGCATCCGTCTGTTGCTAAAGTAAATTTTACCGGGTTGGCCTCTCACCCCGATCATTATACGGCAATGAAACAAATGCGTCATCCAGGCGCTATGCTTAGTTTTGAATTGAAAGGGGGATTGGAAGCAGGCATTGCTTTCATGAATAAATTACAAATGTGTATCCGCACCGTATCGCTTGGCACCTGTGATACCTTATTATCTCACCCTGCCTCAATGACGCATTATGGCGTACCCAAAGAAGAGAAAGAAAAGTATGGTATTACTGATGGATTAATCCGTATGAACGTGGGTATAGAGAATATCCAGGATATCATGGCCGATCTTGAGCATTCGTTGCAATAAGTTACAATATGACACCTACGCTTATTTTCTGGATCCGGATCGGGATTATCATCCTGCTTATCTATGGCGCCTGGGATCTTTTCAGGAACATTAAAAAGCAGAAACGATTCTTACCTGTTACACCGGAGGAATGGAAAAGATTTTTACCCGATATTATGTTTCTCGGGTTAGGAGTTTTCTTTTTATTCTGGCTCGAAAATAATTTTCAAAAGCAGATCGATATCGTGATCAGTGAAAAGAATAAAACCTTACCCGCCTTATATTTTACCAACCAGGAAACCGGCCAACCCGATTCCCTGGCAGCGTACAAAGGGAAGATCGTCGTCCTGAATATCTGGGCTACCTGGTGTGCTCCCTGTAAAAGAGAATTACCTTCTCTCGAGAAATTAGCGGCTAATTATAAAGACCAGTTAGTGGTATTGGCATTAAGCGATGAAAACAGTGATGTGGTAAAAGAATATAAAGACAAAACAAATTATCAACTGGTAATGGGGTCTTATTCCGGTCATCCCGTATTGGATAGTCTTACAAGTCGCCCTGTATCAATTTTATTGGATAAAAACAACCTGGTACAGGATGTGGCTGTGGGTGCGAGGGAATATTCATTTTTCAGAAAATGGGTAGAATCCTATACCGCCGCCAAATAAATCAACATTAAAAAATCAAAAGTCAAAAAAGCAGCTTGTAATTTTGACCCTTACCTATTACCATCATGCAAATAAAAATAAGAAGAGCCGTTAAAGAAGATTGCCCACGACTGATGGAGCTTGTACAGGAACTGGCCGATTATGAAAAAGCCCCTGCTGAAGTGACGGTTACTTTACAACATTTTGAAGAAAGTGGTTTTGGAAAAAACCCTGTATGGTGGGCATTGGTAGCAGAATCAGCAGGCAAAGTGGTTGGCTTTGCCTTATATTATGTGCGTTATTCCACCTGGAAAGGACAAGCCATGTACCTCGAAGACCTGGTGATTACAGCATCCATGCGCGGTAAAGGTGTTGGAAAAATATTATTCGACAACCTGATTGAAGAAGCCCGTCAAAAAGGGTTCAACCGTATAATCTGGCAGGTACTCGACTGGAATGAACCAGCGATTAATTTTTATAAAAAATATAATGCTAACATCAGCGGGGAATGGCTGAATTGTGTTTTGAATATTGATTGAATAAAATAGCCCGTGATGAATAATCACAGGCTACGTATATAAAATATTCAAAAAGATCAGCTCACTCCTTCTGCCTGCATTTCTTTATTGATCTTTAGAATTAATCCCTGTAATACTTTACCGGGACCTACCTCCGTAAATTTAGAAGCGCCGTCAGCGATCATCGCCTGTACGCTTTGTGTCCATCGTACCGCTCCTGTTAATTGATCGGCCAGGTTTTGTTTGATTTCTTCTTTATCAAACACAGCTTTAGCCACTACATTCTGGTATACGGCACAGGTCGGTGTATGAAAAGTAGTTGATTCGATAGCTGCTTTCAATTCTTCCTTAGCTGGCTCCATCAGTGGTGAGTGGAAAGCGCCGCCTACCGGTAATACAAGCGCACGTTTCGCACCAGCTGCTTTCATTCGTTCGCAGGCAATCTCAATGCCTTTGATAGTACCGCTTATTACAAGCTGACCGGGGCAATTATAATTCGCGGGTACTACAATCTCGCCGGTTTCCTGTTGCACTTCGGTGCAGATAGTTTCTGCCTTATCATCAGTAAGGCCCAATACGGCCGCCATGGTTGAAGGTTGCAGTTCACAGGCTTTCTGCATGGCTTTGGCCCTGACAGAAACCAGTTGAAGGGCGCTTTCAAAACTCAAAGTGCCATTGACAACGAGTGCAGAAAATTCACCGAGTGAATGACCGGCTACCATATCCGGTTTTATTTCATCGATAGTGCGGAAAGCAATAACTGAATGAAGGAATACAGCAGGCTGGGTAACATTGGTTTGCTTAAGATCTTCTTCGGTACCGGTGAACATTACATCGGATATGCGAAATCCCAGGATCTCGTTCGCCTGCTCAAATAGTTTTTTTGCAAATGCGCTTTTCTCGTAGTGCTCTTTTCCCATTCCCGGAAACTGGGATCCCTGTCCGGGAAATACAAAGGCATGCTTCATGTCAAGGTGGTTAATGGGGCAAAAATGCCACAAATCGGCAAAGAAAAAAAATCTTTATATATAGTCCTGCCAAAAATGGGGCTATCTGCGGCTAAGATCGGAGGAGATCAGCTTCAAAAACTCGCTACGGGTGGAGTTTTTCTGGAATTCTCCATCAAAAGCAGAGGTAGTGGTCTCGGAATTTTGTTTTTGTACCCCCCGCATCATCATACACAGGTGCTGGGCCTCTATAACTACCGCCACGCCCAACGGGTTAAGTGTTTCTTTAATAGCATTCATGATCTCGACGGTCAACCGTTCCTGCACCTGCAGGCGACGGGCGTACACATCGACTACCCGGGCCATTTTGCTAAGACCGGTGATCCAGCCATTGGGGATATAGGCAATATGCGCCTTGCCAAAAAAAGGAAGCATATGATGTTCGCACATACTATATAATTCAATATCCTTTACCACGATCATCTCACTGGCGGGCTCATGAAATTTTGCAGAGTTAAGGATCTCATGCGCATCCAGGTCATAGCCCTGGGTAAGGAACTGCATGGCTTTGGCCAAACGTTCGGGGGTTTTTATCAATCCTTCGCGGTTGGCATCTTCACCGATCAGGCCCAGCACATTCTTATAATTCTCACTCAGGCTGGCCGTGATAGCTTCATCGTATTGTTCAATCTTTTTGTAAGCCATAATACTTTCTTGTAATCGTTAAAAATCCTATACCGGGTATTCTACAAAATTCCGGGGTGTTTCATATAAACGTATCTGTAATTCAAATTTCTTATCGATATACGGACGCAGCAGATCATATATGACTACTACAATGTTCTCTGCCGTAGGATTCAGGTTTTTAAATTCCTGTGTATCCAGGTTCAGGTTTTTATGATCGAATCGTGTATGGATTTCTCTCCTGACCAGGTCAGAAAGCTCTTTTAAATCTATAACATAGCCAGTCTCGGGATCAGGTTCTCCCACTACTTTTACTTCCAGTTCATAATTATGACCATGATAATGAGGGAGGGCACACTTACCAAATACTTTGCTATTGGTAGCATCGTCCCAGGCCGGGTTCGACAACCGGTGGGCGGCGTTAAAATGTTCGCGGCGGTATACAGCTACTTTACGGGACATGTACTAAGCTATGAAAATATATTTTGCGATGAACCAGGCTGAAAATCCTATGCCTGTGACTGCTTAAATTGGTTCACTATTATTCTCCGAAATATTCTACGAATATCCTTGGCGTTTCATACAATTTGACACAATGAAGAGATACCCCGGACGGTAAATGTGGTTGCAATTGCTCCCATATGGCTACTGCCAGGTTTTCCGTACTGCACATCTTACCTTTCATGAAATCCACGTCGATATTGAGATTGCGGTGATCCAGCTTATCCGTTACATATTCGGTGATCAGCATACTAAGTCTTTTTACATCGAATACAAAACCGGTATCAGGATCAGGCTTCCCTTTTACCGTTATCAATAACTCGTAATTATGACCATGCCAGTTCTCATTGGCGCATTTGCCAAATACCTCTTCATTCTTTTCATGGCTCCAGGCCGGGTTATACAACCGGTGCGCCGCATTAAAATGTTCCGCCCTTGTCAGGTACACCATACAGGTAAAATAAGGCGGCAAAGTTATATGAAATCGCTATGAAAAGAGCCTTTTCGGGGGTACTTATAAAGATCGTATTCCCTGCAAGGCCTGGTTGCCTGTATCTTCCTGCAAATCATGGCTGTATTATTTTACAAAATTCTTATGAAATGGATTTTTATTTTAGTTTAGCGTTTAGAATTGTTCTTATTGCGAACCCAATTATAAAACTGTGTTATGAAGACCCTGCTGGCTATCCCTGTTATCCTTTGCTGCCTGTCATTTTCAAAAGAAAAGAAACCGGGAACACCTGAGCTAAATAAGTATAGTTACCTCGCGATACATATGTCAGGCAATACTGCTGTGGGCAGCAGCACCGGCTTTTTTATCAAGAAAAAGGATGATCTCTTTTTTATTACCACCTACCATACCTGCACCTGTGTAGACCTTACTAAAAAAGAACTGATGAAACCAGAATGGGATAAACTGTATATCCGGTTGTCGCAGGAGAATAACAATACCATTTATTACCCGATCGATCTCAAGGCCCTGCAATCCAAGCGCAAGATTGAGCATTTTGTGGATCACCCGGATATCTGCCTGTATAAAGTAGAGGATATCCCGGCTACGATTAAAATTAATACGATCGATGGCATTGTTAACCTGAAAGATAAGGTCGAGAAAGCACCTGACGACGCCGTCTTTTTTGGTTTTCCCAAAGAAAACGAATCGCAGGATGTACATAATCTCGTTATCAAAAAAACAGAAAGCACCCTGAAGTTCCCGCTGGAGCAGGCCGTGGAAATTCCCGGCGTCAGGGCGCTGGACGATAATATCATGGCACTGAAAAATACGAGCGCTACCGGAGAAGAAGGTTCACCTGTCTTCTTTGAATATTATGACAAAGACCATGTATTGAAGCATACCATATTCGGCGGGATGGTATTCACAAGTAATGACGAGCAAAAATGCACCTATATCCTTAAGTCAAAATACATTCTTTCTATTGTCAATGGCAAGATGTGGGCTATTAAAGACGGTGACAATACGCCGGAATAACAAGTTATTGGTTTTTTACTTTCAGATCCGGCTTATTTTTGCAGGACATTATTTATCATGAATTGTTTACTTGTTGCAGCTACGGCTAAAGAAATCTCTATCTTCCTTGACCATTACCGTCATACCGATAAGACTTCTTTTGTCGATATTAATATTGATATACTGATCACCGGTGTAGGGCTTACTGCCACCACTTATAGCCTGACCCGTCAATTCTCGTTGAAACGCCCCGACCTGGTGTTACAGGCCGGCATAGCAGGTTGTTTTGATAAAAGCATCAAAACAGGAACCGTCGTAGGCGTACAACAGGACACGATAGCTGATGAAAGTGTAGTAGAAAAGAAACAACTAAAGACCCTGTTCGATCTGCAACTGGTTTCACCGGATCAACCGCCGTATAAGAAAGGATGGCTGCACAATCCCGATAAAACCATCATGAAAAGAAATAAGCTGAAAGCGGTAAAAGCTATTTCTGTGAACCAGGTCAGTACTGATAAAAAGATGATCGCCTTTTATCAGGAAAAATTCGACCCGGTCATTGAATCCATGGAAGGTGCAGCGTTGCATTATGTTTGTTTATCCGAAAATATTCCCTTCCTGCAACTGAGAAGTATTTCCAATTATATAGGAGAGAGAAATAAGGCTAACTGGAATATTAAAGAAGCGATACAAAACCTGAACAAAGAGCTGATCCGTTTGTTGGAATCATTATAACAGGAACACATGAAATTTACACTGGGATTTTCTCCCTGCCCCAACGATACTTTTATTTTCGATGCATTGGTCAACCAGAAAATCGACACGGAAGGTCTGCAATTCGAAGCCGTATTGGAAGATGTGGAAACGCTCAACCGCTGGGCATTGGAAGGAAAGCTCGGTATCACCAAGCTAAGCTTTCCCGCTTTTTTCCGTTCTGCCAGTAAATATGTATTGATGAATGCAGGAAGTGCGTTGGGTAAAGGAGTAGGTCCGTTACTGGTAAGCAAGTCAATACTCAATAATCAAGGGGCAATAGCGAAAGATTCTTTAGTTGCGTTGCCGGGCATTAACACAACAGCAAATTTACTTTTTAGTTTTGCCTATCCGGATACAGTGAATAAAAAATTTATGGTCTTTTCTGCTATTGAAGATGCCGTAGTGAATGGCGAAACCGATCTGGGCGTGATCATTCATGAAAACCGTTTTACCTACCAGCAGAAGGGATTGCATAAAGTAACTGACCTGGGAGAATATTGGGAAGAAAAGATGAAAGCTCCCATTCCATTAGGTGGCATTGTAATTAAAAGGCAATACGAAAAAGAGATCCGGTTAAAAGTGGATCGGTTAATCCGAAAAAGTCTTGAATATGCATTTGCGCATTACCCGTTAATCACTGAATACGTAAAAGAACATTCACAGGCGATGAGTGAAGAAGTCATGCGCAAGCATATTGATTTATATGTAAATGATTATAGCCTGGACCTTCGCGAAGAAGGAATAGAAGCGATCAAAACACTCCACAACGTTTTTACCGGCAGCAATCCTGGTGTAGCAGGCATTACTGCCAATGACCTGTTTATCTGAATTATTTTCGCAATGCTTTTTTATAGATCTGCAGGCATCTTTCCCTGGCGGCTTCATGCTCTACAACCGGGCGGGGATAAGAAAATTCATCCAGTTCGGGGATCCATTTACGGATATATTTTAATTCAGGATCGAACTTCTTTGTTTGCAGGTAAGGATTGAAGATCCTGAAATAGGGAGCTGCATCACATCCGCTGCCAGCCGCCCATTGCCATCCGCCGTTATTGGCGGCGAGATCATAATCGAGTAATTTTTTTGCGAAATAGGCTTCTCCCCAGCGCCAGTCAACCAGTAAATGTTTAGTTAGAAAGGAAGCCACTACCATACGGATACGGTTATGCATAAACCCGGTTTCATTTAATTCCCGCATACCAGCATCAACGATAGGATAACCTGTTTTGCCATTACACCAGGCTTCAAACTCTTTTTCATTATTGCGCCATTCGATCTTATCATATTCCGGCTTAAAAGAATGAGTAACGATCTGTGGAAAATGAAAAAGGATCATATGATAAAAATCCCGCCAGATCAGTTCATTGAGATAAGTTTCATTCAATGCACCGGCTTCCCGTGCCAGTTCGCGGATACTGATCGTACCGAAGCGAAGATGTACACTCATACGCGAAGTGCCGGCAATAGCAGGAATATCTCTTTGTTCTTTATAATGCTTTATAACTTCTTCTTTCCATTTTTTAGGGGGGAATTTTTCTCCTGCCGGTTTAAATTTCATGGAAGCGAGGGATGGCAAAGCAATGACCTGTTGCTTATAAAAATTGCCTGCGTATTTTTGGGTGGGATAGGATTTTAAATAAAAATCATTCACCGCAGCCTTCCATCTTCTTGAATAGGGAGTAAAGATCGTGTATGGTTTTCCATCATCTTTTACTACTTCATTTCTTTCTGCGATCACCTGGTCTTTAAATGTATGAAAGCTGGCGCCGGCTTGTTTCAGCAGGGCAGCTACTTCAGCATCTCTTTTTTTAGCATAAGGCTCGTAATCATGATTGGTAAATACCTTTTCAACATTATAGTCTTTGAGTAAACGGGTAAATATTTCTTTGGGAAAGCCATAGCGCACATCGAGCGTGGCTCCTTTTTTTTGAAGCCGCTCCTGTATTTCTTCGAGCGCCAGGTGAATAAACTCTACGCGCCTGTCTGTACGATCTTCCAATTCATCAAGAATATTCCGATCGAAAATAAAAAGAGGAAGAACAGGGTTTTTATCTTTTAACGCATGATAAAGACCGGCATTATCATGCAGGCGAAGATCGCGGCGGAACCAAAAAATGTTGACAACTGGTTTCATAGAAACACCAAACAAGACTACTCCCGGATTGTTTTTACAAACTCATTGTAAATCTTCACAATTTGTTCGTTGCCATAGATCGTATCACCATATTGTTTTACCCAACGGATCCCGTTCATGGCATTTGTCAGGAAAATTTCGTCGGCTTCTTTGAGATCGACGGGAGAAACAGGTTGTTCTTCCACTGCATAACCGGCTGTGCGGCCTTTCTCCAACAGATACCGGCGCATGACCCCGGCTACCGGCCCTTCACTTAGTGGCGGAGTGAGCAATGTATTATTCTTTACCAGGAAAAGATTGGCAATAGTCGCATCTGCGATGCGGTTATTATGATTCAGAACAAGACAATCATTGAGTTTGTGTGACCGGGCATATTGCGCCGCCATCACATAGGGCAGGAAATTGGCCGATTTGAGATGAGAAAAGGCGTCGGAGCTTTTCCGGGCATCGGGGAAGATATCGATCACCAGGCCATTATCATTGAGTTGATTTACTGATTCTGCCGCCGGCCAGCACTCGATGATATAGTGAAATCCCGGCTTTTCTTCGTAGAGACCGCCATTGCCCCGGGATGCGGAAAGCCGTACGCGGGCCAGTTGATCGCACCCGTTTTTTTCGCATAAAAGCAGGATCCGTTCGGTCAATTTCGTAGTGTCTAGGTGGGCAGGTATGTCTACCCGGAGGAGCTGAAGGCCGGAAAAAAAGCGTTCGAAATGGTAAGTAGCGAGAGAAATACGCTTGTTCTGCACTTTCAGGGTCTCGAAAATTCCGTCGCCATAGCGGTAGCCCCTGTTGGCAGCCATTACTACGGGTTGATTGGCGGGCACCATTTTACCATTTACGCAGGTATAGTTCATGGCCGAAAGTAAATAAAAAAGCCACCCCATGAAGCGGGTGGCGATTTATCTAAGCAATTAGTAAGAGATCAGGCTTGTTCTACAAGACCCGCCTTCACAGCATACATGACCAGGCCGGCCATGGATTTGGTTCCCGTTTTCGTCTTCAGTTTATCTCTTATAGCTTCTACCGTGCGGGGACTGAGGTCCACGATATCAGCAATTTCTTTTGTGCTTTTTTCATCACACATCAGTTTCAGGATGGTGATTTCTTTATCGGTCAGTTGCACATCCTGTACCATGGATGATTCTACGGTGCGTTTGGTACGCAAACCGCTAAGTAAAGCTTTATTTGTCAATTCGTTAAAGAAGAAGTCTTGTTCGTATACAGTGCGGATCGCATCGTAGATCATTTCAGAACCTGATTCTTTGGTCAGGTAAGAATTGGCACCGATTTCCATCATTTTGGAGATAACGGAATGGTCGTTATGCATGGAGAGCATAATAACTTTTACACCAGGGTAAAGCTTTTTGATCTCGGGCAGTGTTGCCAGTCCGTCCATAATAGGCATTTGTATATCGAGTAATACTACATCCGGTTGAATATGACGCAGGAGGTTAAGAAGTTGCATACCGTTTTCGGCTTCGGCTACCATTTGAATATCCTTGCGGCTGGAGAGGGATGTTTTAACGCCTGTGCGGAAAAGGGCGTGATCGTCTGCGATTGCTACTTTGATAACTGAGTTGGATTCGGGGTTCTTCATGGATTATGAATTAAGGGTTCGGTATTTGTTCTCGTGTGCAAGATGGAAAATTCCTACAACATATACCATAGTATAAGTACTTGATTTGGTATTTGTGGAAAGTACCATTACTGTGGATAAGTTGAAATGTTACGAAAATGAGTTAGAAAAGCTACGAGAGTGGATGACGGTGATTTTACTACCCGGTCAGTAAATACCGAATACCCTAAATCGGGCAGTAATGCTCTTGTCCACATACCTGTGTGGATATATTTTTGTCTCAGAAAGTTGATTGAAACGGATGACTCGTTGATTCCTACTCATCCAATGTCCAAACCGTCCAGAAAGTTATTTCCAATCCTTTGAAAGACTTAAACGATCCTCTCCGACAATCAACTTTCTCTTTTTTTTGTTCATTATACCCCTATTATAAGCGTTGATCCGTTCCCTTTTGAAAAACTACCCAGGCTTTTAAGAACTCTAAACCTTGTCCTTTTTCTTAGAATCTGTTTCCCTTCAACATACATTTTTCTTTCATAACAGTAACGTAGCCCTTTTACCAACTCAGGTGAAGGGGTTTTTTGTTTCCAGGATGTATGGGAACATGTTATTGCCTCTAAATCAACCTCTTCATGGGACCTCGACTGGCTGTTTCACCGGCGGGAAAAAAACGTTTTTTTCTGGTGTTTTTCTAAAAAAGATTTGATAAGCAAACTCCTATCTTAGCACAGATTGAACCTTTTCATATGGATAAAACGATTGTTTTATATAGTAGCCAGTACTATATTCCATTAATACCGCAGATATTATCGCTGATATGCGTGATTGTTATTAGGAAAAGAAATGATCATCCCGAATTTAGATTATTTCAGATCTATGCCCTGTGCTATTTTCTAATGTATCCCTTATTAATTTTCTCTTACTTTTTAAATACTCCAGAAGCAATTAATCTAAGGATCTTTGAAAATTGGGACAATTTATTTACAGTAATTGAACTTTATGTGTATATAAAATACATTCGCAACCTACTGACCAAAATTCAAAAAAACATACTCTTCATACTATCATATTGTTTCATCTTCTTTTTTCTATTTCTTACGATAATAGGAAATATATATGGGCCACTCAAACAATCAACAAAAAATATAATCTACACAATTCAATCAACCATATTAATATTGACCTGTCTTTTTTATTACACAAACCTATTTAGAAATAAACCTTCCTTTAAATTAAAGACAGAACCTTCATTTTGGTTAACCACAGGATTGTTTTGTATGTTAACGGCGATGTTGCCCTTTTCGATTGCGGAAAATTATCTGATTAAGAATTACCCGGAGACATGGATGATCCTGTCCATGATAAACAGCTTGCTCTATTCTTTAAATTTTATTACAATAATTAAGGCCTGCAAATGTACCGTAGGCTTAGCAGGAAATCATCAATACTCAATTTCATTAACTGACTGCAGAGATGAATTCAACAACACATAATCATAAATTAAAAAAGCTAATACACCTATTTCGCCGATAATATATTACTAAGAATCAATTCATGCATACAGTTAGTCCCAATATCATACTTTTTTTCCTTCTCATTACCGGCATTGTCCTGTCCCTTACCATCACAGCTGTGTCGCTATTTTATTTCACTAAGAAAAAACAAGCCACCTATTATCAAAATATCGAATCCCTGAAACTAAAAAATGAAAAGAAAATCCTGGAATCACAGGTTGAAATACAGGAAAGCACCTTACAACATATCTCCCGGGAAATTCATGATAATATTATCCTATCCCTCACTCTTGCCAAACTTCATTTAAATACATTTACCTGGTCCGACAGAAAAAAAGCCGAATCCCAGTTAAATACTTCCATCGGTATACTAACCCAATCCATTACCAGCCTTGCCGACCTTTCCAAAAGCCTGAGCTCAGATATTATAAGCAGCCAGGGACTGATTAATTCACTGAAAGATGAAATGGTCCGTATCCGTCAAACCGGATTATTCCTCATTGATTTTGTTCTGACCGGAGAACCTGTATACCTGGAATCACAACAGGAATTGATCATTTTCCGCACCATCCAGGAAGCATTTAACAATATTATTAAACACGCACAAGCAACACATGCACGACTAACATTACACTTTACCGATACCCATTTAACCATACTTATAGGAGATAATGGAAAAGGATTTATACCAGACAATGAAAATATTCATTCCCCTAAAACCAGGGCCGGCTTAAAGAATATGGAAACCCGGGCCCATATGATCGGGGGAGAAATGGCGATCAAGAGCCTGCCCGGCCAGGGAACCACGATCAGGCTGAATATTCCACTTAAAACTTAAAATATGATCAACAAACAACCACTCATTACAGTTGCATTAATAGACGATCACATATTACTTAGGAACGCACTTGCATCTCTCATTGATGGATTTGGCAATTGCATTACTATTCACGAATCCGATAACGGGAAAAAATTCATAACTACCCTCGCAGGTGGTTTGATCCCCGATGTGGTTATACTTGACCAGAATATGCCCGAAATGGACGGTCTCGAAACAGCCGAATGGTTATATAAAAACCACCCGCAAGTACATATACTAATGCTTACCATGTATGATTCGGAATTATCACTGATCAGGTTGCTGCAAAATGGCGTGAAAGGATTTCTGAAAAAAGATATCCATCCTTCAGAATTAAAGTTTGCGATCGAATCGGTAATGCAATCAGGATATTATTATTCCAATTATACTACGGCGAAACTAATGGCCCTTTTTCGCAATAACACCGATGGACAAATGCGCTTGCAGCAAAGCCTGCTTACCGATCTTGAAATTACCTTTTTAAAATTGTCCAGCACCGAACTTACTTATAAAGAAATTGCAGAACAAATGAAATTGAATCCCCGCACCATCGATACTCTACGGGATCAGTTGTTTACCAAACTGGATGTAAGAAGCAGGGTTGCATTAGCCATGATGGCTATCCGGCACGGGATTGCCACTTTCTGATTTTAATAAATAACAAAGGTCCCCTTTAGCTATTAACCGGGACCTTTGTTATTCTTGATCATTATTTTAACTTTTCTGTCTCCGCTAACACTTCCCTGCATAACCTGATGTATTCAGGATTCGGTTCAGCCATCGCCAGTTTCAATCCTTCATTCGCCGTTGCTATCGCGTCCTGCTTATCTCCCATCATTGCCCGGTCTATTCGCCATCACACGTGTATCGATATCCGTTTGCAGGTGAATAGATACTAATGTATTCTCCCCATAAAAGCTGTAACTCTGCATGCTGATCAGGCACCACATCGGCAAACTGGATGGTCAATGTTTCCAGTTTTTTATTCAGCTTGCCTGGCTTTACACGGAAACAAAGCACATCCTTCGTAGAATCATACGCATAAGCACCCCATTGTACCGCCGTTTTATTAAGGACCACCGTCCATTCATTGGCGCCTGGTATGTATCAGCTGGAACAGGCAAACACAAAAGGCAGAGGTAGCTTTTTAACGGCAACACTTCATTATAACTTACTCCACTTTTTCCTCTCCTTTCTTACCCGCTTTCACGATATCTCCTTTTGTAAAAAGTACGGCCTGCAGGATTATTTTCCAGTCAGGCTTTTTGCGAAGCAGGAACTCCAAGTCCATGGCAAAGTGCTTCATTTCTTCTTTCTGGGTATCTTCCATGATTGCTTGGGCTTCCTTGTCTTTTTCTACGAAGATACGTTGTTCATACCAGCCGATCGCCTCCGCTTCTTCAGTCAGGGAAGTGATCATACGGGCGAAAGTTCTTGTTTCTTCGGATAACTCCTGGGCAGGTTCATGATACTGATCGAATGACATAACGTTTGATTTAATGGATAATAACCTTTAATTATCCAAAATCAGGCCCTTTATACAAGGTTGTCAGCATCAAAACGTCAAAAGCAAAAGTCAAAAGAGATTCTCCGGGAAGGTTCTTTTGACTTTTGCTTTTTTGACCTGTAGAATATGTCCAGGGTATATTATGCCATCTGCATTTTCTTGGTTTCTTTGGCATCTGCAGTTACATCAGCCGTTTTAACGGTTTTGATGATTCTGCCAGCTACTTTGTAAGGATCTGCAGCACTGTTCGGACGGCGATCTTCCAGCCAGCCTTTCCATCCTCTTTCTACGCTCCCGATCGGGATTCTGATAGAAGCACCTCTGTCAGATACACCATATTTGAATTCATCGATAGCTGCTGTTTCATGTTTACCGGTAAGACGAAGGTGGTTATCCGGTCCATATACTTCGATATGTTCTTTTACAAACGGACGGAACGCCTCGCATACTTTTTCAAATGCTTCACGGCTGCCACAGGTTCTTAATAATGTGTTAGAGAAGTTGGCATGCATACCACTACCATTCCAATCCAGATTGCCCAATGGTTTACATTGCCAGTTGACAGCGATACCATATTTCTCACCTATTCTTTCGAGAAAATAACGGGCCAGCCATACCTGGTCACCGGCTTCTTTAGCGCCTTTGGCAAAAATCTGAAACTCCCATTGTCCTGTTGCTACTTCCGCATTGATGCCTTCCACATTCAGCCCGGCCTCGAGACACACATCCAAATGCTCTTCTACCATATTACGGCCAAATGCATTCAAAGCACCTACTGAGCAATAGTAAGGGCCCTGTGGCCTTGGATAACCACCTTCGGGAAAACCAATAGGCTTATCAGTTTCTGTATTCCACAGGAAATATTCCTGTTCAAAACCAAACCAGAAATCATTATCATCATCATCGATAGTTGCACGACCATTGCTTGGATGCGGTGTACCATCGGGACTTAACACCTCGCACATAACGAGATAGCCATCTTTACGCTGCGGATCTTTTACCATGTACACTGGTTTCAACAAACAATCCGAAGAACCCCCAGGAGCCTGTTCAGTTGAAGAACCATCGAAACACCACATTGGACAATCTTCCAATTTACCAGAAAAATCTCTTTCAATTTTTGTTTTACTGCGAAGACTTTGAATGGGCTTATAACCATCCAGCCAGATGTACTCTAATTTAGAAGCGGCCATATTACGTTGTTTTTAATGTTAAGCAAATGATGATACCAATCTGATTTTCAAAAATGAATGTGATGATGTTGCTTCACAGGAATTGATCAGTGGTAAGCAGGGTGGCTGAGCTTAAGGTTGGTAGTTTCGTCTTTGAGATCAGGCGCCAACCTATATATCCTATTTCTTAACCATGCTTACAAACAAAAAGGTATCGCAACTCATTTCCCGGAGGAAACCAGGCAAGCAATACCTAATTATTCGTTTCGGTGACGAAAATAGAGAATTTTTTGAAGAAAAAAACGTATTTAAAAAATAATAATATAAATATTTGAGAGAGAAATGCCAGAATATTCAAAAATCTAATTAAAAATTATTCGCTATCAACATTTTATTTAATCCTAACAATAGTTAGCTGAACTATTTAATTATATTATTATAAAATATAATTTATTATCTGCTATTGCAAAACATTATTATTCGCTGCCCATTTCTTTTGCCAGGCCGGGTATTTATCAAGTACCTGTTGGGGTGAATAGGTATACCACGCATAGCCATCACGTCTTTCCCTTAATACTTCAGCCAGGGTATAAACCACTTTACTGTCACGGTTGCAGAATAACGGTTTATGCGTTTTCAATTCATAATACCGCGTCCAGATCGGTGGCGCCGTCGAATCAATAATTACTACCTTATCAGTCGTTGAAACGCGGAACGGCGTTTCCATGCGTGGAGCAGGAACTGTATTCACCCGGGTATTATTAATTTTTGAATCCTGAAACCATACCACAGCATTTTGTACCGCATCAACAATTCTTTTATCAGGATGATCAATGCCCATTAAAAAAATAACCAGATCGGCACTTTCTTTATTACATATACTTGGTGGCTCAAACTTACGCGCCCAGGCAGGTTGCAGTGTTACTTCATCATATTGCTGGCACCAGGCCGTTGGCTTTCCATTATCATTGATCTGTGTTTTCACAATGCAATCAATTCCTTTATCATAAGCCGCTCTGATCTTATCACGATAATTATCATTCACAAAATCATATTGAGGTTGCTTGTCAATAATATTTTTCAACAGGTCCATGATACCTTCATAAGCTCCATCATTAAAAGTGATCTCCCTGCTATAACCCGATGAAAGTGGGTAAAATTGCGGCCAGCCTCCATTTTTATATTGTGCAGATAAAAGATAGTCCAATCCTTTTAACGCACCTGTCTTATATTTTTCGTCATGTGTAGCATGGTAAACAATAGCCAGCGCTGCTATCTGTGTATAGGTACTACCATTATCAAAAGTGGATTCTCTAATATTATCGCGTGATTTCGCTACGCTGTCTTTTTGCGCATCCGTCAATATTGCAAATACATCATAGTTCTTGGGCCACCCTCCATTGGCTTTTTGAAAGAGCAGCATATTATCACCGATAGGAACCAGGTCTGTAGGCTGATAACGCGGACGACCGGG
The DNA here is from genome assembly GCA_946479615.1 of uncultured Bacteroidota bacterium. The sequence goes on from CAMLGR010000009.1 coordinate 40,701, forward strand.
TGAAGGATTGATCAGGTTATTCTTATCGATACCATTGTACCAATGTCCCGCATTGTCGCCAAAGGGTCTCGGATCGATACGATCCAGTTTCTGCTCCTTACTGCTATTTTGAGCATGTGCTGCCTGGATAGAAAAAAACAGCGCTATCGCAAATGATTTGCATAACAGTTTGGACACTGTATTCCATTTCTGTAAATGATTCATATCTGCTTATTAAAATGAAAAAAAGATTAATACCGTAAGTGACAATCAAACAAAGCTGGTGATCGCCGGTATTTCAGTGAGACGTTAAATAATGTCAATTCCTTTGCTGCTTTATTCCACGTAATGGGCCAGTTTATCCATTGATTGTTTGGTCCCCTTCTCGTTATCTTCCAGCCGGATGCCGGAAGGAACCTGATGAAATATAAATGTCACAATTGTTTTTTCTGCTTTTTCTTCCAATGTCACTTCCATAATCATTTCTCCTGCAAAAGCCGTATCATCCGAATCGAAGTTGACAGACTGAACTATTTTCCTGTTCTGGATAAGTTCGGTAAACCTTGCCGTAAATCTATCTTCTTTCGCAGCTGTTTTACCCGGCGATCCTTTTTCAGCATCCGGGTAAAAAAGAGACATACTATATCCACCACCTACCCGCAGATCAAAATCATGTACTTTACCCGTCATATCTCCGGGTGCAAGCCAAACAGCTAACGCACCGGGATCGGTAAGGGCCCGGTAAATTTTTGATGCCGGGGCATTGATTACTTTTGAATTGCGCGTTGTTCTTGACATCTTGGTAAATTCAGATCCATTGCTGTATGCAATCTCCTAAAATATTTCCAGTTGCGATTTCTTTGCCACTGCACCTTCCAATGATAAAAGGTCCGCTTTTGTTTTCAATCCACCCGCAAAACCTGTCAGGTGTCCTGAAGAACCAATCACCCGATGACAAGGAAGAATAATTGAAATAGGATTCTTCCCATTGGCTGCACCTACTGCACGTACGGATTTTGGATTACCGATTTGTTCAGCGATCTGTTTATAAGTGCGTGTTTCTCCATACGGAATCGTTGCAAGCGCTTCCCAAACCTGTTTTTGAAAGGTTGTTCCCTGCAGGTCCAATACAATAGAAAAAGAATTACGATGACCATCAAAGTATTCCCGCAACTGTTGTTCTGTTTCCAGTAACAAGGCATTCTTATTATCTTTTGTATGTGCTTTGGCATGAACTCGGCTGGGGTTGTCATTTTCCCAAAGAATAGCAGTCAGTCCCTTTTCGCTGGCGATCAATGTCAGTTGTCCAACCGGAGATTGCATGTATTTATAAGAATAGTTCATTGTTGAATGTTTATTTGTTTACGACACAAATCTACTCCTTCACATCCTATCCATAAACCCGGTTCTTGCGGAGTTAACTGTTCAGAATTATGAATAAAATGCAGCCATTCATAATTCTTAATTCATAACTCATCATTTATTTACTTCTTCCCGGAACTCCTGCTATTATCAGTACATACAACCCACGGCTTAACCAATCATTAACCAGTTACAGCTGCAGAAAACCAGTGTTTTCATGAAAAATACATAGGTAATTTTCCCAGTAAATTAGCAATAATACGATTGCACGTAATCAGGTATTTAGATATTTTTATAGTATACAATCCAAACCATGAAAAACATAATTCTACTATTATTGGTATGTGTTGCAATCGAAGCAACCGCTCAAACCGAACCATTTACAAAGAGAACAGTCATTACTCTCCCTTCTACAGCCGGTCCCTGGGAAGTGGTCTACGGACCCAACGATTCCCTTTGGGTAACTGAAAGCAAAGGGTATCTGGTCGACAGGATCAATATCAGCACTGGTGCAAAAACTACCTTATTAAATCTTACCTCCTCAAAAACTGACTGGGCATCCGGCCAGGGACCACAGGGTGGATTGATGGGAATGGCACTGCACCCTGCCCTTTATTCAAGCGACCCGGCCGTACGCGCCGCCAAACCCTGGGTATATATAGTATATGTATACCAAAAAACTACACCTAATAGTGCTTGTAATACACCTGGTGCAGTTGGTGGCTGTCCATTCACCACACGCCTGGCTCGTTATGAGTATAAAAATGGCCAGTTGATCAACCCCGTAGTTATATTAAATAACTTACCTGGTAGTAGTGACCACAACTCTGGCCGTCTTACAATCAGCCCGGTGATAGAATCAGGTTCAGATGCTGCACACACACAATACCGTTTATATTATACGATCGGTGATATGGGTGCAGGCCAGTTAACCAATACCAACCGCACCAATAATGCACAGAATATAGATGTATTTGAAGGTAAAGTACTGCGCTTGAACACCGAGGTCGATGGAGATGCCGGAGCAGATGCATGGGTACCAAATGATAATCCATTTTATGATGCTACTGCTATTACGCCAAGAGATTATGTGTTCTCTTACGGACACCGCAACCCACAAGGGTTAGTTTGGGGCAAGGTAGGTAGTACACAGCGTTTATACAGTTCTGAACAATCAGACAGGGCCGATGATGAGATCAACCTGATCGAAGCCGGTAATAACTATGGATGGGATAAGGTTTCCGGTAAATGTGATGGCGATGTAAACGGATTTAAAATCGGTGGTACGAACGTAGTAAATGAAATGACCAACTGCGCAGGTACCACACAACCGATCTTTACTACTTTTCACCATAATGCCACATGGCCCAGCAGTTATCCTTCCGATGGTTCTTCCAACGGACCCTGGCCTACGATTGCCGCTTCGAGTATAGAATTTTACGGCAAACCAGCTATTGGCGGATGGGGACCATCGCTATTAATCACCCCATTGAAAGAAGATAAGGTTTACCGGTTGAAGCTGACAGCAGCCGGCCTGGTGTCAGGCGATACGATCTCTTATTTCCGCGGTGACGGAAGCCGTATCCGCCGGATCATTTCCGATCCTACAGGAACAAAGTTCTATGTGGCACGTGACAACAATGTCATCATGGAGTATACTTATACCGGCGTCATCACCTTACCTGTAAAATTGTTATTCTTTAAAGGCGCTTTGAAAAACAGCGAAACCTTGCTGGAATGGGCAACAAGCAGTGAGATCAATACCTCCCGCTTTGTCATCGAAAGAAGTACGGATGGTATCAATTATAATGATATCGGTACCGTAGCTGCCAGCGGTAATAATTCCAGTACGCTTAACTATTCTTATACAGATAAACAGGCTGTGAACCAGCCAACCGAAGTATTATTTTACCGGTTAAGAATGATAGATATTGACGGACAATTCAAGTATTCGAATATTATCACAATTTCATTAACAGGTAAACTGGAAACGATACTTGTATCACCAAACCCTGTTTCAGGAAGTACCAAGGTGACTATCACTGTAGGTGTTACTACCAATGCACAATGGAAGATCATCGATAATAATGGTTCTGCTGTACTGCAAAATTCACTGCAACTGAATCCTGGCAGCAACACTACCACGATCAATATGAGTGGATTGGCAGCCGGTGTTTATTACCTGAAAGTATCAGGAAGCGGAATCAATCATAATATCAAGATTCAGAAATTATAATATACTGCCCTTCTTCTGACGAAAGAGGCTGTTCGATAAGACAGCCTCTTTTTTATTATTATTAATTATGACAGAAATATTACCTCCACGACATAGCAACCCATTCGGTCATCAGCCAGGTAATCAATACTCCAAGACCCGCCGCAGCAACCGGCCATATCACATAATAAAAAGCAGGACGCAAATACCATTTCTCAACAAGGATCACTGTCTCCTGCTGACGGGTAATTTTTATCAGCCGATGCGCAGATGATACCGGCTCAGACTTAGTGGTAAGTTCATACAGCGGTATGGGCGTTTCCATATCTTCTTCACCGGCAACAACCGGCATGTATGTTTTTATTTTGCTTTGCGCCATTTCAACCGCCTGTTCGTAACTGGTGGCAGTAGCAACTGCAGGATTTAGTACTGTGATCGTTTTTTTGGCCCGGTTGGGAAAGTAGATCACATTCCTACTCACTAATGTTTCTTTTGCCATTTCACGCAGGCCAACAGACATACGTCCCTGGAATGTGTCCTTGCCCCAGGTGATGGTTTGTGTAAATGTCTTATGCTCCTGGAAAACAGTTTCGCAGGCCGATTTCAGTTCGGGTGTCATAACAGTATTACCGGGCTTATAAGGTGGCCGTTTCACCAGAAAATTAATGGGGTGGAATTCGTAGAGTAAGACAAGGGCAATTTAAACCATTTGCCAGATTTCTATGATAAATTTTACTCCCTCCGTGGCCCTCTGCGTCTCCTCTGTGGCTCTCTGCGTATAATTCTTGTAGGGGAGATTCTTAATAAGGATTTAATCAGAAACCTTACTCATGGAGTTATACGCAGAGAGCCACAGAGGAGACGCAGAGGGCCGCAGGGGTTTAGAGGAATAGGGCTTTGCTCCAGTCGAGCTTTTTTTCGGAAACATAGCTGAGAAAGGTAAATGCTACTCCTACCAGCCCTTCCAGGAAATCATGCTCTTTTCCTTTGTATATGTTTTTGTCCATATCCCGCTGAAGCAGAATTACTGTCTGTTCAATCCAGTATTCATACCCTTCCAGGTACCTGGGATTATTGCTTTCTGCATATAACAGTTTGTAAAACTGCGCCACGCCCGCCGAACCATGACAAAAATGAGAATCCAGTACCCGTGTGGAAGTTGCATCCCTGCGTGTCAGCGAAAGCATACCTACCATTTCTGCCTGCCGCAGCAGTTCCGGATCATTAAGAAGCTTACCGGCACGGTAAAACAGAAGTACCGGCCCAAGGTCGCCATAACACCAGCCCATACGCGGGCGGTTCTCGATCACTTCGGCATCGACTTTGATCGTAAACGGATAAAAGGAATATTCACCGCTGGAGAAATCAACAAATAGTTTGTGCTTGGTAATAAAACGGATTCCCTGCTGCACCGTTTCGCGGATCAGCTCTTTATGACTGGATTTATCATGGGCTTTGATCAATATCAGCAACATTCCACTCAATCCATGTGAAAGACTGAAATTGATTTCCTCAAGATCGGTAACCTGCATGATGTAATTGCGCAACCAATATCCATGATTGGTCTTTACTACACGCTTGCAGATCCGCTCGATCAATTCATCCAGGTACCCGTTGGCCTTACTATCGATATCGCGTTCAGAAAAATAATGAATGATGCTAAACGCCCCGTGAAGACAATCATTGTAATCATTAGCAATCTGTGCGCAGGCCGCATCAAACAGGAATTTATCCAGTTCGGCAAATTCTTCTTCCATATCCATTTCCAATAAATTGGAATGGATCAGTGCATTGACCGTATATCCCAAACCGGCTCCTCCGCGGCTAAAAGAAGCGCCGTTAATGCCGGGATCGCCGGTATTCAGGTTGTTGAAAACCTTTTCCAGCAATAGCCGCCCTGCTTCAAGATGCTCGTCTTCTTCGGAAACACTATATAAGTTATAATAATAATATGCAAGCCCAAGATTACCACTAAGAAAACTATCATCAGTGGCCTCTCCTTTTTTAATGATCTCGTGAATACGGTTGAGTTCGTTATGTACAATTTTATCCATTCAGCTAACTCCTTTAAACTCAAATGTATCGCTGCCGTTAAAAAAGTCGAAATCTGTTACACAAACCGGTGTTTGGTAAGTATGAACCGGGAAGAAAATAAACAGTCCTCCTCAATCCATCAGTTTTCCTTTCATGCGTTCCATAAAAACGGTACGGTAGGTGTCACCCAGTGCGATATCAGCCGTAATATTTTTGAGGTGGACCATATTACCCTCGAGACCAGAGATCTTTCGCAATGGAATGATAAAGGAGCGGCTGACACGTATAAAATGTTTAGCCGGCAACCGGTCAGCAATGTCTTTCATATTCAGCAGGGCCAGGGTTTTGATACCGTTATGATGGAAAGCCACATAGTTCTTCATTCCTTCGATATAATCGATATCGATCAAATTGATCTTTAATAATTTTCCCCGCAATTCTGTTTTGACAAAAATATAATCATCCTCCAATGCATGTTCATCGGTATTTACTTTACCGCTGATCACCTGCAGGGCACGTTGGGCTGCTTTGAGAAAACGCGGAAAAGGAATGGGTTTTAATAAGTAATCAACTACTTCGAGATTAAATCCTTCCGTAGCAAATTCGCTGAATGCCGTGGTAAGGATCACCCTGCATTTTCCATTGATGGCCTGTATAAAATCAAGCCCGGATATATCAGGCATTTGTATATCCAGAAAGGCCAGCTCAATGTTTTGTTCATTGACTGCCTTCATCGCTTCGAGCGGGTTGGAGAAGGACGCTGCCAGGTTGAGAAACGGTGTTTGCCGGATATAATGTTCCAGCACCGTAATTGCGTGTTGCTCGTCGTCAACAATTATGCAGTTAATCATACCGGTGAATTTTCCAGGTTAAAATACGGGTGATATCTTTTGAGCATCATCCAGCCTTTCAGTTGGATATACTTTTTTTGATCCCGCTTCAAAGTCACGCCCCGCTTTGAGATGGATCGTTAATTCTGCTGTATAGTTTGTTTCGTTCTCCGTTATTTTAAATAAAAAATCGTTTCCATACACCGCTTCCAGTCTTCGTTTGGTATTTTCAATACCAATACCATGTGAAGGTTCTTTCGGGCCGGTTTTCTTTTTATTACTCGTAGAGAACCGCAGCACGGAAGTATTTCCATTAACTGCTTCAAGCCGGATCATGACAGGATTCTGCGGATCATTCAGATCGCCATGCTTGAATGCATTTTCCACCAGCGTAATCACTACCAGCGGGATAATGCTGATACCTTCCACATTCACCTGCTGATCGAATTGCACATTCAGCCGGTTATTAAAACGAAGCTGGTTGATCCGTATAAAGTTATTCAGGTGATCGACTTCTTTCGATAATAATATCTTATGATGCCCATCACTCTGGCTTTCCATAGAGTAACGCATGATATCGGATAATAACAAAATACTTTCTGCCAGTTCGCGTGTATTACCCGTCAGCGCCTGTGCATAGAAATAGTTGAGTGTATTCTGTAAAAAATGGGGATTGATCTGTGAACGCAGAAAAGCTGATTCTGCTTTCAGTCTTTTTTCCTCACTCAACCGAAGACTTCTTTCTTTTTGCACAGAACGGAGTGCAAAATAATAGCCGAGTGCATAAAGGAAATACGTGATGTACCAGACAAATCCATCGGTAATGAACAGTCGCCAATTAGTGATCGCTCTTTGTTCATCAATGAGAATGCCCACCAGCCAGCCGCGCCATAAGAGATGACAGGCAAAAAAGATCACCAGGCTGCCCAGCAGGAATGACAAACTAGCCAGTGTCTTTGTTATCCCTTTAACAGAAAAACGGCTGATCACGAAGTATGAAGTATAAAAAATCACCACGTGATGTGTCAAAAAGAAAAAAAACTGTACGTGTATCCCCTTAAAATATCCGAGGAACCAATCAGAAAGGCACGAGTATATGAAATACAGGCACCATACGATGATATGAAGTCTATTGTTTTTCAAAATAATCAGTTACAAATTTAATCCAGTTTGTTTGACCGGCTGGTATTATTATATCAGGCACAATCCCTGTTTTCACATAATGCCCATAGGTTTTTGTCGGCTTGATACGGAGACTTGGCATAAATAAAAGATAATTACCACCGGGAGTTGCTATAGGAAAATAATCAAGATTGTCGGTAGCGCCTGCAGTAGGTTCACCAAATATTTTTACTTTTTTGCTCTGGCGGAAATCGAGCAACATCACTTCTGCCGCACTCATACACGCATAATTAGCCAGTACAGCCACTTTCAATGGATAAGTTGAAAGAGTATCCTGTGTTACAGTTTTACCAACTACTAATTTATGCGTTCCTTTTTTTTGTTCCAATGAATCGATATAAGCTGCCTGTTTATCATAACTATCCTTATCAATAACAGAATCAATCGCTTTGAGCGCCCGTTTTTCATAATTGATAAGATCAGTAGTAATATACGTATACCCCTGTCCTCTTACAATAGGGTTGGTATAGATATAAGGAATCAGTTTAAGATGTACCCGTGGCGTACCACCGGGATTGTTACGGATATCGATCACCATCAACCGGGCACGTGATAAAAAATCCTTATACTCATTTACCAATGAATCCACAACGGCGATATTATCTCCCGAATGAGCAGGAATGGTAAAAAGAATGGTTGACGGATCCAGGATCTTCGCCGATGCAGTATAACTGGGGGTATGTTCCGGTTGGAGATAAGGATACATATAGCTGCCAATTTTTTTCCAGCGGGAATAATGTCCTACCTGGAACTGATCAGCGCCTATGAATTGCAAGGCGGCTGTTTGCCGGTAATTTTCTTCCCAATCAATAAATTGTACGGTTGGATCTTTTACCTTATTCTTTATTGATAAAATTCGTGTGCCTTTATAAAAATCATTCTTGCATTCGATCGCATATCCTTCATATGTATCCCGATCGCCTGCTGCCGGAATGATCGCTACCACGCAATCCATGCGGTCATTGATCCAATAGCCTGCCATTTTATTATGCACCGCTTTTTTCACTTCCGCATGAATCACATCGGTTGACTGGCGATTTAATATACGGCTGCTATCAGCACTTGTATTGATCCGGGGCTGGATCAAAATAAGATGCGGATCATTAAAAGGAACGATCACCGAAGAAAGCGATTCAAAGGTGTCGCGGATGGAACGGGCCTGCTCCACATTCCGGTCGAACTGCAACGTATCCACTTTTACACCCAGCGGAAAATAATCGGTACGCACTTTACCTGTCACAAAGGACAGGTTATCCTGGCTAAAGCAAGTTGTTACACAAAAGAAGCAAAGAAATATAAAACAGAGTTTAACCATAATCCATTCAATAGGTCTATAATAATCAGCAAAGAAATCAGCCGGTTTAATTATTCCGCAACAAGGTGACCTGTTGCGGAATAAATAAGGGGCAGTCATTGAACAGGTGCGGGTAGTTGTCTGTCAGCATAACCCGGTCCTGCCAGCATTCTTTACGCGGTCAGTGTCCAGGGAAGGCAAAGAGTAGTTGGTTTACCTGTGCATCCTCCGGCACCATCCGTCAGTAAATTGGTGTCTACCAAAGAACCCAGGGTGTTATCCGTAAGATGATCACCGCCATTAAGATTGTTCATTTCCTGCTGGTTAAGTTTAACAATCGTTGTTTTGTTAAGCTTCAGGGTTACGTTTAGTTTTTTTTCCTTTTTCATGGAAGTAGTTTTAATGTGTTTTAAATCGTACCAGAAATTTCCAACTAAGCAGCTTTTATACAAAATTTGATACACTAAAGGATGTTTTCGAGGTATGAAAAGGCCGGAATTTGTATCCCGGCCTTTAAATTCTTACTCTGTCAGGGAGTCTACGGGACAGCCTACGCAGGTAATACAGCTCTGAATGGTCACACAACGATCGCAGGTAGGACAAAAGAAAAAAGAGTTGTCACCAGCGCTCAATGTTGTAACAGGATCAGTAGCCTTGTTGATTCCTCCACGGATCCCGTTCAATTTCTGAACTGTTAATTTCGACAGGCTGAGTTTGGCCTGTGCTTTTGGGTTGTTGCTTGGTTTCATGATTGTTTGGTTTTATGATAAAAGAATTGTTTTTGACCAGTCGAGTTTTTTATCCGTTGAAAAGGATAATAACGCAAGCCCGATTCCTGCCAGTCCATTCAGTATTCCTCCACCATCGCCTTCGATGCGCTCCTGCTGTAACAAGGCATCCAGTTGCGTGATCGTTTCACCGATCCAGTATTCACTTGCCTGTTGATACGCAGGATTACCACTGACTTGGAAAAGCTGCTGATAGATATGTGCCACCCCTGCTGTACCATGACATAAATAAGGATTGCTCAATCCTGTTACTTCCAGGTCGCGGCGATGCGTGGTTGCCATTCCCACTTTATCAGCTATCTCCAGTAATTGCCGATCACCTGTATAGATTCCTGCATTGAAAAACATCCAGGCAGGGCCGAGATCACTGTAACACCAGCCCAGCCGCACCGAGGTACGACGTTTACCGGTAACAGCATCTATTCTTGACGGAAAGAAACTTTGCTTTTCCGATCGTTCTTCATCCATGCAATTTTTTACAAACTCCAGTTTCCGTTTAAGACTTTCGTTCCATTGATGATTACCTGCTATGCGCGTTGTCTCCGTTAATACATACAGGAAACCGCTTTGTCCATGCGCCATGCCAAGATCGATCTCGTTGCTGATCTCATCGCCGGGTACAACAGATGGTATCCAATCCATAGATAAAAGTGCTGTTCGGGTTTCGATGTATTGAAGCGCCGCATTAAAAAGTTCCCTTTCGTTCGTAACTTTTGTATAGTAGTTAAGTACATGCAGGTATCCTATGGCTCCATGTAAAATATCATTGTTATTGCTGCAAATCCCTTCCTGCACATGCGGCCATAGTTGACCCAACAGATCTTTTATCTGTGCCGCAAATTCCTGCTCGAGGTATTTCTTCTCCACAAAACTGGTTAACAGGTAAGCGAAACCGGAAAGGCCATTACAAAAAAAAGGCCCCGGCAACTGTGCTTCCCCACTGTTAAAGTCATCGAATATTTCTTCCAGCAGATCCAGTGCTTTTTCTATATGACCGGGGTCGTTCCATGCTTCACCGAGGTTGGCATGAAAAAGAGATTGAGCCAGTTTACCTCCAAACAAAGAATTGCCCTGTACTGTTGCTTTTTCTATAACAGGGATCAACCGGGTCAGGGTTTCATGTGCAGCAGTCTGTATTGTTATAGGTCCAGTGACCATCGCTGGTTATTTTATATGTTGAACGAAAGTTGACCTTAACGGATATTTTTCATCTGAAAATCTTTTTTAACAGTGACACCGATCCTGTTTTGATCAATACCTGTTGTTTATTTACCGGTGCACCCGAAGTATTCACATCTACCTGGTACAACCCTTCAGAATTGCGATAAACAGCAGAGCTGGTCATGACATCAAGCGCTTTTCCGTCACTATAAATAGTCTGCCCGGGATGAATTTTTTCTTCCGGTGCATAGAGCAATACTACCGGCTTGCCATTATTGACCAGCAACACACCTTGCGCTTCTGCCGGATAGCGGATCAACCATGCCAGTCCTGCGATCACCAGTAATAAAAGCAATAGCAGTATGTTCCCCCAGCGCAGCAGGAAAGGAAGTTTCCTGCTCATGAGTTCCCTGGTGGCTTCGTTGACCAGGTTGGAAGAAGGAATGTCTTTCTTGTTTGCCATAATAATAAATTTTATGATCCCAGTTCGAGTTGATTCCTGACGAGATTAAAATAAATGCCTTTACGGGTAACAAGATCATGGTGCGTACCCGTTTCTGTTACATCGCCTTTTTCCAGTACCACGATCTTATCGGCGTTGCGAACCGTACTGAGACGGTGAGCAATAACGATCACTGTTTTTCCCTGATAGAATTTTTTTAAGTTCTCTACGATGATTCGTTCATTCTTTGCATCCAGCGCGCTGGTGGCCTCATCGAATATGAGTACCGAAGGATTTTTATAGATCGCCCGGGCGATCAGGATGCGTTGTTTCTGCCCGGTGCTTAAGGAAATTCCATTGGCGCCGATACGGGTCAGATAATGCAAAGGCAATGATTCTATGTATTCCTGTATGTTGGCGATCTTTACCGCATTCATCGCACGTGTCATATCAGGTTTTTCATCGCCTACTGCTATATTGCTGAGAATGCTATCATCGAAGATGAAGCCTTCCTGCATGACAACACCACAATTACCCCGCCATGCTTCACTGCTGATACCTGAGATGTTTTTTGAACCGATGTTGATGGAGCCGCTGGTAGGCTGATAGAATTTCAACAAGAGTTTCAGCAAGGTTGTTTTCCCGCTTCCGCTTGATCCTACAATAGCAGTCACTTTATTTTCCGGTATCACCAGGTTAAGATTCTGGATGATATAATTTTCCCTGGTGAAGTTTTCATAGGAAAAAGAAAGATTTTTTAATACGATATCTCCTGAAGGAACATGATCGATCAGTTCACCATGACCTTCATCCTCTTCCGGCTTGTTATGTATTTCGCTGATACGTTCCAGGCTAAGCCTTGCATCCTGGAAACCCTGGAAGAAATCAAGGATCTGGGTAAGCGGAGCATTCAACTGGCCAATGATATAGGAAAGTGATAACATCACACCCAATGTGATATCACCACTGATCACGAGTTTGGCCGCAAAAAAGGAGACGGTTATATTTTTTAATTCATTGAGTACAGAAGCGCCAACGGTTTGCCATTGTTTCAATGCCAGCGATTGCAGGTTAACTTTGAATAATAAAGCCTGTACAGCTTCCCATTGATAACGATGCTTTACTTCGGCATTGTGCAATTTGATCTCCTGCATACCAAAGATCAATTCGAAATTCTTATCCTGGTTGGCTTTGAGGTATTGAAAACGAAGGTTATCCAGTTTCGCTCTTTTTTTCATGAATAAGTTCACCCAGGTAAAAAAGAGAATGCTACCGGCGAGAAAGATCAAAAAGATAACGGGGTTATAATAGAAAAGAACGCAACTAAAAATCAGCAGGGAAATAAACGAGAAAATGAAATTGAGTGTGCCCGATGTCAGGAATGTTTCTACCCGCTGGTGATCAGCGATCCGCTGAAATATATCACCTACCATTTTCCGGTCAAAGAAACCGAGTGGCAAACGCATGAGCTTGATAAAGAAATCAGATAATAATCTTGTATTGATCCGGCTGCTGAGATGCAGCAATATATACCCGCGTAATATTTCGGAGGTCGCTTTTCCTACAAAGACCAGTAATTGGGAGAACAGGATAAGGTAGATAAACGGGATATCCTTGTTACGGATGCCAATATCAACAATGTTCTTGGTGAGGAACGGAAAGGCCAGTTGCAAAGCACTGCCTACTACGAGACCAATAATGAGTTGACCGAGTAAATGTTTATAGCTACCGAGATAAGAAAATATAAAGGAGAACCCTTTTGATTTTTTAGTAATGAATGCCGACTGGTTAGCATAAAATTCATCAGTAGTTTCCAGGATCAGCGCCACGCCATCTTCGCCGATGCACCAGTTCCTTTTAAAGGTTTCGTGTGAATATTCACAAAGGCCGACAGAGGGATCTGAAATATACACTTTGTTCTTTGTGATCTTATATACCACCACATAATGCTTCTGCTGCCAGAAAGCCACAAACGGAACAGGATTCGCCTGCAGGATATCGTCGAACCGGAGTTTGACACCAGTGGCCTGGAACCCGATCGCTTCCGCTGCGCGGCTAAGCGCC